>JAVBPL010000024.1:0-24802 GCA_031549645.1 Ruminiclostridium sp.
CGTATTGTAAAGTTAAATGAAAGTTGAGAACCCCTAAGCCTTTATGGTATAATGTTTTCACCACAAAAACTATACCTCCAAAAAGGAAAGGGGTTCTCATGGAAAAAGTATATCACATTAAATGCCCAAAATGCAACAACAATCATTCATTTTATCGCTACGGCAGAGATAAATTTGGTAATCAAAAATATCAATGCCGAAAATGCCATTATCAATTTGCGCCTGACAGCCATAATTCCCCACCGATAAGAGAAAGAAAATACCCTGACTGTCCTCGTTGTGGTAAATCAACATTTCTTCATCACGACCATGAAAATTATTCAAATTATCGATGTTCAGATAAAAGATGTAATCACTCAATGTTTGTTCCAAAACCAACTGCAATATCCGCACCGTCAATGTCCAAACTGTTTGGAAAAACCGATTTCAAACGTATGCGTTATCCCTTGCACATTATCATTATGGCGTTATCAATGTTTTATCTGGGTAAAAATTCATTTCGCAATATCGCTTTAATCCTTGAAACCGTCAATAACATCAAGGTATCTCACACCACAATCAGCAACTGGTGTAAAAATTTTGCGCCAATGTTTCAAAACATAAGTCTTGAGCTAATCCCTATGCTTGATTTTAACTCCGATGAATGGCACGCTGACGAAACCGTGGTTAAAATTGCAGGTGTTAAGCATTACATTTGGTTTATCATTGACAGCGAAACCCGCTTTGTATTAGGTTTCCACCTGTCACCTCACAGAGATAGCCCTCAGGCGTTTACTCTGCTAAATTCGGTTAAAGGCTTAGGAAACCCTTCCGCTATCGTGTCCGACCGTTACAGTGCCTACAAGGTACCAGTTAAATCAGTACTCAATGTCAAGCACATACGTGTAGAAAGCTTTAAATCCGATATATCGAATAATCTTATCGAATGCTTTAACAAGCAGTTCAAAGCGTGGTACAAGACCAAACAGGGTTTTAATTCATTTGAATCCGCCAACAATCTCATTTCAATGTTTGTATTTTTCTTTAACTTTGTCCGACCACACTCAGCTTTAAACGGTTTAACTCCGGCTCAGGTTGCTGGTTTGAAACTTACAAAGAAACAAAAACAGCGGTATTTGCTTGTGGCATAATACATTACTATCCTTTCGCCCTTAATTGCATTACAATCGGTTTTGAGTGTTTTGTCAAGATCGGCGCAGCCGTTTATTCGATCTTGACAAAATGCGAGAAAGCGATTAATATTGCTTTAAGGCGAAAGCGATACCATTAATGCCTTTGGGTTTTCATTTTAACTTTACAGTGCCGTTTTTTTAAATAATCGCATGATATTTTATCCCCTCTTACATTCTAAAAATTTTATATTATGATGTCATGTAAAATAATAAACCAAAAATCAATTATCCTAACACTTAACCAGACTTACTTACTAGAATTAATGCCCGACCGTATTGCAATCAAGAAACCCAGAATCCAAAAACTCAGAATATAATATCTCTCCGCATAATTTAAGATTATTCCTTTCAATTTATAATTATACTTTATATTGGATAAATTAGAAAAAGTCAAGTATATCAGTTTAAAATATTATGTATAAATAGTAAGTTTACCTATTCCAGTATTTTTTATCAAGGCTTCTGTACGCAATAGCTCTTGAAATATGACGCTTGCTTATTACCTCTTCACCCTCTAAATCCGCACCAGTTCTGGCAACCTTGAGTATTCGGTCATACGCTCTCGCCGATAAGCCAAGCTTGTCAAAAACGTTTTTCACCAGTGCCTCAGCATCCTCGCTTAAGACACAGATTTCATGAAGCAGCCCCGAGGGAATTTGAGAATTGGTGTTGAACGGCAGATTTTTATATCGATTGCGCTGAATTTCCCTTGCCTTTTCGACACGTTCTCTTATGTATTTTGACTCCTCACCTTTACCCTTGTCGGATATCTCGGTATAAGTAATCGGCGCAACCTCCGCCTGTATGTCAATTCTGTCCAGCACGGGCTGACTGATTTTACCGAGATAGGTTGTCACCTGCTTATCTGAGCAGGTGCATTTTTTTGTCGGGTGCCCGAAGTTTCCACAGGGGCATGGGTTCATAGCAGCAACCAGCATGACATTGCAGGGATACGAGACCTTGCCGCTCGCTCTTGATATATTAATCTCGCCGTTTTCAAGCGGCTGACGAAGTGTTTCAATTGTTTTACGGTCAAATTCGGGCAGCTCGTCGAGGAACAGCACCCCATTATGCGCCAGTGAAATTTCACCAGGCATAGGAACCGAACCTCCGCCGACTAGACCCACCGCCGATGCCGTATGTGTCACGCTCCTGAAAGGACGTGTGATAACCAGCGGATTTTTCCTGTCCAAAATTCCCGCTACTGAATGTATCTGCGTAGTTTCTAAGCTTTCATCAAAGGTCATGTTCGGTAAAATCGACGAAAGCCTCTTAGCAAGCATACTTTTACCAGTACCAGGTGTGCCTATCATCAATATATTATGAAACCCCGCCGCTGCAACCTCTAAAGCCTGCTTAACGTTATCCTGTCCTTTAACGTCTGAGAAATCGAGCAGCTCGGAAAAGCTGTTCTGCTCTGCCTTGAACGGTTTTTCGGGGCTTAAAGCCGTGCCTGTTTTAAGATGCTCTGCGAGCTCCTTTATGTTAGAAACGCCATAAACTCTGATACCCTCGACTACACTTGCCTCAGGTGCGTTTTGCTTCGGGAGATAAATTTCCGCCATGCCGTTTTCTCTGGCAGCAATAGTCATTGTGAGTGCGCCTGTAACTGGTGCGAGTTCTCCGCCAAGAGAAACCTCACCGATAAAAACGCTTTTTTCAACAGGGATTTGTATTAAGTCCTGCGCCGCTAGAATTGACACCAGAATTGTCAGGTCATAATGCGCGCCCGTTTTCTTAACCGAAGCGGGCGCGAGATTAACCACAATTGACTGCGATTTCATGAATATTCCGCAATTTTTTAAAGCCGAACGTATTCTCATTCGGCTTTCTTGTACTGATATATCGGGGAGCCCCACTATCTCAAATGCAGGTACTCCGTCTGCGGTGCTGATTTCAGCGGTCACGGGGAATGAATTCATTCCGAAAAGTCCCATTCCGCTTATCCTTGTAAACATCAGGCGCCCTCCCGTTTATTTTATATTATCCCAGAACTTTTGCACAAACTCGGCACAGTAAACGTAAATCCGTGATATTGTACTGCGGTCGAGTCCCAGCTTCTGTGCACAGACATCAACTTCATCCCATTTAGCAGCCTCATAGGCACGGCAAAGCTTGTAGATAGCGGTGAAAACACCACCCTTGCCAGTTAATCCATCTTTGATTATCTGCGAAACTGGCAGCTCGTCAAGCATTTGCTCCTGCGGTATTTCTGAAAAAACGTTCATGAGGGAAATAAGCCCCATCAGATACATTTCCTTGGAATAAGGTGTGCCGCCAGGCATTTTTTCCGTTACCTCCTGGCAGAACTTGGCTCTCATAAGCGACAGGCGTAAAAGCTCGTCAGATTTATTATTTTGCATTCGGTTCATGCTTAAGAGATAAATCCACTCCTTGAGAGGTTCCAGTCCTAGCATTACGATAGCCTGCTGGATAGTAGATATTTTGCTTTGCGCTCCGTAATAGACCGAGTTCACTAGTCTAAGCAGCTTCATTACTAGAGCGGCATCGGTTGAAATCGTCTCAATAATTTCATCAACATCGGGGTCAGGCTCGTTTAAGAGTGATAGTATTTGAATAAAGCTTCTAGTCATAGGCGAAACAGTCTTTTTCGTCACTATGGTGGGCTTTGCGTAATAATACCCTTGGATAAGGGAAGCTCCGATTTTCTGGGCATATTCAAAATCAGCGTGAGTTTCAACCTTCTCAGCTAAGATTATTTTCTTATTTCGAATACAAACCTGCACGGTTTTTTCTAAAAGCGATTTTTCCGTTTGAAAATCGACTTTAATTATGTCGCCAAGCATGAACAGCTCCTTAAGGTTGCTGCTAAACACAAAATCGTCGAGTGCAATAGTATAACCAAGCTCCTTAAGCTCAACAATCCGCTCGATAATTTCCTCGTCGGGAATAATATTCTCGAGTATCTCAATTACCACATTTTCGGCTGGAAGAAGCTTGGGGGTGCCTCTCCGTATGAGGTTAGCCGTAAAATTGATAAAAGCCTTCTTATCCTTTAAAATATCACGGGTATGGAGGTCGAAAAATGCACCGATAATTACATCGGCAGTCGAGCCGTCGCCGTCAAGCCCCTCATATTGGTTTACAACCGCATTGTTCCTAAACAACAGCTCATAAGCGTATGTGTTGTTGTTCGGAGTAAAAATCGGCTGTCTTGCGAGATAAATATCCACTCAACCGCTCCCTTAATATTATAATAACATAAGTATATCATAAAATAATACTTGTGTCTATGGTTTTGCACCTTTTTAACGATGTTCATAATTTATTAATATTGTATATATTTTTAAATTGTTTTTGTGACATTTTCACAAATATAAAGCTAGAAAATTGTAGAAAAAATTAATTACAAAACGTCATTAATATGCTATAATGGTATGAGTATCAAAGTCATTATTTTTCAAAGAGGAGGTTAATACATGAATGTCTTTATGGCTAGACAACCTATCTTTGATTTTAACAACCAGACCTATGGTTATGAGCTGCTTTTCAGAAACAATGCCGTCGATAATAAATCGGGTGTAACCTTCTTTGACGGCGACAAGGCAACAGGCGATGTTATCACCAACGCCTTTTTTGATTTGCACACCAACTCAATCCTTTCGGGGAAAAGAGCTTTTATAAATTTCACCGCATCTCTTATAAAAAAGGGTATACCGAAGCTTCTTCCTGCTGATGCAATTGTTGTCGAGATACTCGAGGATGTAGATATCGACGACGAGCTTATTGTTTGCATTGTTGAGCTTAAGGAGATGGGTTACACAATAGCTCTCGACGACTTTGCTTTCGAGGAGAGCCGCCTCGAGCTGTTCCAGCTTGCTGATATTGTTAAAATCGATTTTAGAATGGCAAACGAAATCGTTATGGAAACAGCCTATATGTGCCGTTACGCCAATAAGGTTATCCTCGCTGAGAAGGTTGAGGACGAGAACGACCTCGAGCTTGCGAAGCTGATTAATGCTACCTATGTTCAGGGTTATTTTTTCGCAAAGCCCACCATGATTGTTAAAAAAACTATGGCACCCCTCGCCAATACATTTATTCAAATTTTAAATCAATATTGCAGTCTTGAACCCGATATGGACGAGCTTTCTGATATTATATCGGCTGATGCGGCACTGGTGGCAAAGCTGCTAAAGCTTGTAAACACCGTTTATTATAGCTCCAAGAACCGTGTTTCCTCCGTAAAGCAGGCTATAACACTGCTAGGTCTCGAAACCCTTGAGGAATGGATTTATATAATTAGCATGAACCAAATGCTTGATAATAAGCCCTCGGAGCTTCTTAAATTATCCTTTATTCGCGCGAAGTTTTGTGAGGAGGTCACCTTAAACCTAGTCGGCGGTGCTGGTCATGCTAAGTCGGTGTACCTTATGGGGCTTATTTCTCTGCTAGATGCTTTTACTGATATGCCCATGGAGACTATTCTCGATGATTTGCCTGTTTCCCAATTTATCAAAGATGGTATTCTTAGACGAAAGAGCGGCAATATCTATACTGTGATTTACAGGCTTTGCTATGCTTATGAGCGTGGCGACTGGCCCGCCGTGGATTATTGTTCATCAAAAATAGGGCTGGATATCTCTATTCTCGCTAACTGTTACCTTGTCTGCACCGAATATGTGGACGAATTTTGGTCCTCGATAGCTTAATTATTATAAATAAGGAAAAAGATTTATGCATAAGCACCACCAAGACTCGATTAATAATATGATAGAGCATTATCGTGAGGATACGGAGATTAAAGCTCTTTTCTTAATTGGCTCAGTTGCCACGGGTACCGAACGACCCGACTCCGACATTGATGCTGTTGCGGTTGTATCCGACGAATACCACGAGCAGAAGAAGCTGACAGGTCTCGAGGAAGTCTATTTCGGCAAATGCACCTACGAGGGTGGATATTTCAACATACATTACATGACCGTAAACGAGCTTAATTTCCTCGCAGAACAAGGCTCAGAGCCTATGCGGAATATGTTTTCCGGAAGTGTGCCCCTTTACTGCGATATTCAGGATTTGCCTAAGCTTGTGGAGAAAATACCTGTGTTTCAAAAGGAAGAAGGCAAGGAGCGGCAATTTAAGTTCTACTGCACCTTCAGAATGTTCTATAATTACTTTTGGTGTTCCTGCAAGCCTACTGGATATATGCGCCATCACGTTGCAGACGGTATGATTTATAATCTATATCGGCTGATACTGATAGAAAATGAAGTGTTATTTCCGTCTATGCGAAAGCTTGAAGAATATGTGCAAAGAGCACCAAAAAAACCCGAAAATATTATAGAAAAGTGCCATGCTTTTATGGAAACACTTTCCGATAATGATTGCCTTGCTTTAATCGAAAGCTACGAAGGTTGGACCGCCTACGATTACCCTAAGAACCATAATGTCGTGATGAACAATTTTTACGAGCCGTATGAATATTAAATAGAAGCATCGCCTGAAATCCTAGGATTTCAGGCGATGCTTTATCCTAGTAGGGGTGACCATCCCAGTCGCCCGAAAAACAGCCAGTTTTACTGAGTTTCGGGCGGTCGAGAACGACCGCCCCTACATTCTTTATTACAATTCGTCTGGTGAAAATTCTTCAAAATCGTCGTCAGCTTCGACCACCACGCTCTTTTTCTTTGCAGGCTTAGCCTTCTTTTCTTCAGGAGCTGATATAACCTCGCCTGTTTCCGCAGAAACTGATGCCTCTGTTTCGTCACTATCATCGTCGCTTGAAGCAAAGTCTATGCCATTTGCCTGCTCACGAACCTTACCCTCTATTATGTCTGATATATCCTTATTCTGGAGAAGAAATTCCTTGGCGTTTTCACGTCCCTGACCTAGCCGTTCCTCGCCGTAATAGTACCATGCGCCGCTCTTTTTGGTTATATTAAGCTCGGTTGCAATGTCGAGGATTTCGCCTACCTTTGAGATACCTTTGCCGAAAATCATGTCAAATTCGCAGGATTTAAAGGGCGGTGCTACCTTATTCTTTACCACCTTGCATTTGGTTCTTGCACCTATAACATCGGTTCCGTCCTTAATCGGCTCGCCCTTACGAACCTCGATGCGAACTGAAGCGTAGAACTTTAATGCACGTCCGCCAGGAGTAGTTTCGGGGTTGCCGTAGCCGCCGATTTTTTCTCTAATTTGGTTTATAAATATAGCGATAGCGTTTGTTTTTGAGATAACGCTTGTGAGCTTACGCATAGCAGCAGACATAAGTCTTGCCTGCACACCCACAAAGGAGTCACCCATTTCGCCCTCAATCTCCGCCTTTGTAACCATTGCCGCAACGCTGTCGAGCACTACAATGTCGATTGCACCTGAACGCACCAGCGCCTCAATAATCTCGAGTGCCTGTTCACCTGTATCGGGCTGTGACACAATTAAGTGGTCAATGTCAACACCGAGGGACTTTGCATAAACAGGGTCGAGTGCATGCTCAACGTCGATAAACGCCGCAATACCGCCCTGCTTTTGCACCTCAGCCACCGCATGGAGCGAAACCGTGGTTTTACCGCCGCTCTCAGGCCCGTATATTTCGACAATACGTCCTTTCGGGAGACCGCCTATACCTAGAGCAAGGTCAAGGGTTAAGGAGCCTGTCGTAACTGACTCAACGTTCATCTTATTCTTTTCGCTGTTCATATACATAACTGCGCCTGCGCCGTACTGCTTCTCGATTAGTGCCATTGCTGCTTGGAGGGCTTTTTCTTTTTCCTCCCTGGTTATGTTGCCGGTATTAATGGTTTTCTTTGGTCCTTCCTTCTTTGCCATTATGTACTCTCCTTAATTTCATTGATTATTTCTTCATTTAGTATTAGGGGCGTTTTTACTTTTCGCTCAAATTTTGTGTAAACTATGCGGTCAATAAGGGCATAATCCTTTTGAACTTCCACCTCAAAGCCTTCCTTTTCCATGAAGCTTTTAACCGCTTCTGCCTGTCCGTCGCCTACCTCGACTGCGAACAGACCCCCTGCTTTAAGCTTACCCTTCCACAAGGCAAAAATCTTTCTGTAAAACTCCAGCCCGTCCTCTCCGCCGTAAAGCGCGGTTTCTGGCTCATGAGTGACTTCTCTTTGAAGCTCCTCCATGTCTTTCTTTGAAAGATAAGGTGGATTTGCGAAAATACAGTCTACAATAGGCATCTTTTCTATCATTTCGGGGTTAAAAATGTCTCCCGTATGTATTTCGATTTTGTCCGCGATTTTATTTAAGCTAATGTTTTCCTTGGCGTAGCTGCCAGCTTCCTCGCTGATTTCGATTTCAATAGCACGGCAGCCCGTTTCCTTCGTAATAGCGATACCCACACAGCCTGTTCCTGCACATAAGTCGATTACCACTGCATCCTCTTTTTTTTCAAGGTATTCTTTTCCTATATCGATTAAGAACTCAGTTTCGGGGCGGGGAATTAATACCCCCTTACCCACCTTCATCGGATAGCCGTAAAATTCCCATTCGCCCAGCAGATACTGTAAAGGCTCGCCGTTTGCCCGCCTTGAAAGCAGCTCATTGTATCTTTTCGAATTCTTAAGACTCGCTACACGGGCTACCGAATTTTTTATATCGGTGTCGTCATCGGGACTTAACACAAGGGTTTCGCTCTTTCCGAAAACGTGTTCAAACAGCCACAACGCTTCCTGTGCTGCGTTTTCGACATTCCTGCTCTCTAAATAATCGACTGCGAACCTTAAGGTTTCTGTTTTAAAATCAATCATTTTACTAAACCATTTCCTTATAAATTATGTCAAAATTTATCCAGTTCCTTATCCTCTGGGATAACTGGCATCATTGCCGCAATGGCAACCTCAATCTGACCGTCGTTCGGTTCCCGTGTGGTTAATCTCTGTAAAGCAAGTCCCGGTGCTGAAATTATCCGCATAACGATATTATCATATTTACCTGCAAGCTTGATAACCTCGTATGAAATACCCACTATTATCGGCAGAAGCAGCAGCTTAAGGCAAACGCGAAGTGCATCCGCTGTAAACTGACTTATGTCAAAAAGGCTTTTAAACAGCTCGCTGTTAATCGGAACTATCGAATAGAATAAAATACTGATTGTCAGTGCCAGAAACACAAAGCTGGTTCCGCAGCGGGGGTGAAAACGTGTGTGCTTGCGGACATTTTCCGTTATAAGCTCCTCGCCCGCTTCGTAAGTCGCAATCGTTTTATGCTCGGCACCGTGATATTCGTAGGTGCTTCTGATATCCTTCATAAGAGAAGTCAGCCAAAGATAAGCGACAAATACCGCCATCTTAATAAGTCCCTCGAAAAGTGAGCGGAAAGCTGAAATATCTGTCTCGCCGAAAAGCGAGCTTATACCCGAATAGAGCCAGGTTGGCACAAACATGAAAAGCACCACCGCAAGAGCAACACCAATAACCATTGCGATAACCATTACAACATTCATCAGCTTGTCGCCAAGCTTGTCGGTGAGCCACTTCTCAAATTTTGACGGCTCCTCAGCTTCCTCGTCCTCTAGCATTCCCGATTTTTCGGCTGATTTGGTGATATATTTATAACCGTCGGTCATTTGCTGTACGAAATTGAAAATTCCTCTTATAAATGGTATTTTCTGGTACCATTTTCTTTCGCCGATATCCCATTGCTCAACATCAATGGTGCCGTCCTTTTTACGAACCGCCATCGCTCCCTTGTCTATTCCGCGCATCATTATGCCCTCTATCAGAGCCTGTCCCCCGATTTTGGTTTTATGAACTGCCTGTTCTCTCTTACTTGACATTAATTGTTTTTCCTTTCGGGGCTATCCCTCCGTAGGCGGTGATAGCTTCTTTTGCAGCAGAGGGAGCTGTATTTGCACTGTGGTGCCCTCCCCGAGCTTTGAGGTGATATCTAATAGTCCGCCGTGCTGGGTAATGATTTCGTCGGCAACGGCAAGCCCAATTCCAGAGCCTCTGACTGACGTGTTCGCTTTATAAAATTTATTCTTGACCTTCGGTAAATCGGCTTCGGATATTCCGCAGCCATTATCCGAAACTGAGATTAAAAGCTGTGTCGAGCTTATAGTCACATCGATAACTATACGGCTGTCGGGGGCACTATATTTTATCGCATTATCAATAATATTGATGAAAACCTGTCTTATTCTGTTTTTGTCGCCGTAGAACATTGCCACGGCTTCGGGCTCCTGATAAGCAATGCTGACGTTTTCCCGTCTTGCTCTGTCGGTGTAGACAAGCAAGGCATCGGCAAGCTCCGCTAGTACGTCAAAGTTCGTTTTTTGAAGGGTTAGGTGTCCGCTCTGTATTTTCGAGAAGTCAAGAAGCTCCTCAACCATCCCCGAAAGCCGTTCGGTTTCGGTAACTATAACTCTCATGCCCTTGTCAAGCGTTTCTCGCACCTCGATATATGTTTTAAGCGGCTGCTCGGTGTCCATCTGGGACTGCGTCATAAGAATAGTCTCACCCCAACCCTTTATTGCGGTGAGAGGTGTCCTGAGCTCGTGCGATACCGAGGAAATAAAGTCGTTCTTTATGGTTTCCGAGTTTTCAAGCTCCTCTGCCATATAGTTAAATATTTGGCATAATTCACTTATCTCGTCATCGTTTTTTGATGGTGTTATCCTCCATGTAAAGTCACCCCGTGCCAGTCTCCTAGCGGAATTACCTATTTGACGTATCGGCGAAACAATAGACTTTACAAAATATAGTCCCAAGAACAAAACCAGCAATAAAACCGCTATACTAAGCGCACCTATAATAAGCGCAGTGGAATAAATTTGATTATCGACCTTCTCGAGTGAGGTGACAAGACGTATTGCGCTTTGCCCTGAGGCCGACTTATCGGGAAGCATTATGGTTACAGCCATGTATTTCTCGGAGTTTGGCATATAACCGACGTGCTCCCCCACACCGCCAGTCCCTATTGCTGCACTCTCCTTAGCCTGCGTGTAGTCTGGCATATCGTAGCTAATATTAGGGGAGAAGCCGCTTGAGGTTAACACCACCTTCCCCGAAGAGCTAAGAGTCATCAGCTCCATGTGGCTTTTTTTATCGAATTCTTCGACAGTTCGTCTAAAATCGCTGGTGTAATCACTCATGTAGTCTATAATATTGTGTATTGTTCCAGCTTCGGCGTTTAGGTACTGCTTTACGCCGTTATAATAAAAGGCTTGCAGGGCAAAAAACACGCTTACATCGACAACCAGCAGCAGTAACGCCACTACGACGAAGCTGTTGATAAACCATCGGCTCGCAATACTTTTTTTAGACATGTAATTATAACCGTTCCTTTATCTGTTTCAAGCTTCCTCCGCACCCCATTTATATCCGTAACCCCATATTGTCTGAATATAGGCGGGGTTTGAGGGGTCGTCCTCTATTTTAACTCTAAGGCGGCGAATATTTACATCTACTATTTTGTCGTCACCGTAATAATTATCACCCCATATACGGTGCAGAATTGTTGTGCGGTCAAGTGCCGCATTCTGATTTTTTATAAAAAATTCGAGTATCTGATATTCAACCTGTGTTAAATCCAGCTTTTCGTTATTTTTCGCAATGGTGCGGCTCCTCGTATTTATTACGAAAGGTCCCGATACCATCTCAACATCTGCCACCGCTCCGCCGTGAACGGTTATGCGGCGGCATATTGCATCAATTCGTGCAAGCAGCTCAGACAGCGAAAAGGGCTTAGTGACATAATCATCTGCCCCTATCATAAGGCAGTTTACCTTGTCCATTTCCTGTGTTTTAGCGGATAGCATGATGATACCAATGTTATTATCTCTTTCTCTGATATACTTGCAAACCTGAATACCATCTATTCCTGGCATCATTATATCTAGAAGAGCAACGTCGAAGGGGGTTCCAGAGCTGCTTTCGTTATACGCCTCGATTGCTTTTTCCCCGCTGTTTACGAAAACTACCTCGTATCCCGCTTTCACAAGATTTATCACGACAAAATCACGGATAGCGTCCTCGTCCTCAGAGACAAGTATTTTCTTTATCATCGCATTACCCCTCCTTCAATGCCTGTATAAGTCTTGAGCGCGTTGTTATCAATATCGCTAAGTATTTTAAAGCCATAAGCAAATTCATCGGCTGTAAGTGTCATAGGGTCATCTGGCTTTGGTGTTCTGATATAATAATCAAGCCCCTTATCCGATTGCCTCTCATACAGCTCCCAGCCCTTACCTGACGGCGGCTCCTCGCCGCTATTAACTGTCGCTATCGTGAGCAGCTCCTTTTCGACATCAATAACGCTTTGAGTCGCTTCGTAAAAGGTTACCTTCCTCCCGTCCAGCGAAAGTACGGCGGTAACATTACTTTTCCACCTGTTCGGAAGTATGAACACGAAGTCGTTCCGCTCAGAAAAATACGAATAATAAAGCTCCTCAAAGGTTGCGTATCTTAACGTCCGCCAAATAACTGGTCGCAGCTTATCTGCCGAAGCAAGCGTGTTATAGCCAGGGAATTCGGAGTTGCTGCTGCACACCTCGATATAACCGTCGCCGTTTATATCCCTCGGGTTTGCAAGCTCAGACAGTGTGTTCGAACGTCTCTGCACCTTCTCCATATTATCGCTGTTTTGAAGCACCAGATTTACAGGCTTACCCATGTAATGATATATTACATCTGTGCCGTAATAATCCTTGTTTCCATATTTTCGGTGATTAATAAAAAGTGCGTTTACTGTATCGCTCAGCTTACCCTCAGTTATGCTTAAATACTCGCCCGCTGAAGGGTCCAGACTACAGCTTCCTGTTGATACAATCCTGCCTTCGTTCCATTTGTAAAAGGTCACTGTGGAGGTCTCCAGCGTGTAGTCGTTCTTGATTACGAGAAGCTCGTTTTCCTCCATACCGAAAAACTCGCCCACGCACATATATGAAAAAGAACCCTCTAAAAGCTTGTACGGGACACTTTCATTGTACCGCACTAACAGAAAGGCTTTCTCCGTCTGATTTAACGAATAATTTATCAGAATATTTCTTCCGCTGTCGTCGCCGAGAGTAACAAAGCTTATTCTCTCTATATCGGTTCCCTTAATCGAAAGGTCGTAAACCGACTCCCAATCACCAGACTCGCTTCTGTCAAGGAAACCCAGCCAAAGTGTTTTTTCAGTACCTATACCTGCCGCCTCATAAAAAACAATTGCTTCCTCTGTGGGTTCGTCGTCAAAATCCTCAACCACAAAGGCACTGCGGTACTCACCGCTTTTAGGATATTTAAGAGTTAGTCCTCCGCTTTTACTGTTCATAAGTGCGGTATAAAGCTCCAGTTGTTCGTCGGAAAGCTTCGGAGGCTGTAATAAATCCTCAAGCGCAACACCTGGCGTACAGCCTGTAATAAAAAACGCCGCAATTATAAATAGTAAAAATACTTTAAGCTTCATCCTTGCTTCCCTCAGGATGCTTAAATAGCACATAAAGGAGGGTGAAAATCACAATTCCCTCCGCAGCCGCGAGCATGTCAGGCTTTATAAAAACCGTACCCTCCGACGCTAAATATTCACGCATGGTATCAGACGAGGTAAGCCAGAATATTATTTTAGAAACCGTTTCGCAAAAAATCAGTCCAAGCGCGGAATACCCCAAAACCTCAGCCTTAGCTCTACCAAATCGCCCATCGTTCCTCGAAAACACTCTGCCGTAGGCGAAATAAAAGAGTGCCATAAGCACATAGGTTAAAAGTAATATGAGATGCTCTGACATACGGGTAATCACTAGATTATCCATAAAAATCATTACAAGCTTTATAGTGTTCGAAATACCTAGAAGCAGCATTAAGTAGCCCGATACCGCCGAAATCCGCCTCTTCATGAAAAGCACCCAGCCTATTAAGGCGTATGCTATTACTGAAATCACAAGCGCAAGCATCTGCGGAAGCTTAAGCCCGCCAGTAAAAATTGTGTAAATTCCAGCAGCCGCAGCTATAAGGAACATTAACCCGAGTATCTTAACGTCAGGCTCGCTAACCTGTCCAAGCTTTTTAATATAAAATTCACTCTTGCTTTTGCGATCGAAAAGTGCTGCCAGAACCAGCAGAACAAAACCCAGTCCCAAAAGTATATATAAAAGCGATGATAAAAAACCGCTGCTCGTATCATAAAAGCCTGTATTGAAATCAATAACCGTCGCAAGCTGTACATAACGCACTACTGTGCAGAGTATAGTTATCGGAATAAAAACCAGTAGGGTTTTAGAGACTGCTTTATTCATTTATTTAAGCCCTTTCGACAGGAAGTATTTTACCTGTATTATTTCCAAAAATTATGCATATATTTAGGGGAACGGACAAGTCGGTTCGGTTCACCCAACTTATTACATTATAGTACAAATGTCTAAGCAAGTCAAGGAATTATTGTGAAAATTAAATGAAATACAAGTATACGGTAGCATTGCCGAAAAACCGAATTTTATATAAAAGGAGCAACAAATTTTATGGGAAAAAGATTAATTATTATCACGCTTGTTTTCGCTACGCTGCTTTTTGCCACGCCGCTCATTTGGAATAACTGTTTCGGCTCGGGCGGAGCGTTTGCGGTTTTCGGCCTTTCGTTTAAGAAATCGGAGAACTTTATAGACAGCTTTCGGCTTAAGCTTACCGAAACTGACGAAATTATCGAAATCTCGGCAGAGGATTATATAATAGGCTGCCTTTTCGCTCAGATACCGATTACTTATCATGAAAATGCACTCAAGGCGCAAGCGGTTGCGGCTTATACTTATGCACTTCGAATGACGAGAGACAATCGGCTTTTACAAAGCGGCGGCGATTATGATTTAACCGACAGCTCGGTTACCTGTCAGCCGTATTTTACTGAGGAAAAGGCACGAGATTATTACGGCGAGGAATATGATAATTATTATGAAAAAATAAGAGAATGTGCGGGCTATGGAGCTTCACACATTCTCGAATTTAACGATTTGCCTATTTATGCCGTTTATCACAGTATATCAAACGGTATGACTAATACTGGAATGTCGGTCTGGGGCAGAAACCTTCCGTATCTCCAAAGTGCCGACAGCAGCTGGGACAAGGAGCACAACAACTACCTCTGCACCAACGAAATTACTGTGGAAAAAATGCGCGCCATGCTGCTTGATTACAGCCGCGGAATAACCATGCCGATTGATTACAGCTTATGGTTCTCGAAACCCACTGTAAACGCCGCCGGCTATATCGAAAGCATGATGGTGGGTGACACTATAATATCGGGCGGCGATATCTGGCGGATTTTCAACCTGCGTTCAACCGATTTTACCGTCGAATATACAGGTAGCGTTTTCCTTTTCACCACCAAGGGTTATGGTCACGGTGTCGGACTTAGCCAGTATGGAGCCGATTATATGGCAAAATGCGGGTATACGGCAGAGGAAATACTGCTGCATTATTATTCGGGGGTTAAGATGGTGTAACAATTTATCTTACTCGTAAAGATAAGTATTAAGCTTATTATCGGCGGTGGCAATCAGCTCTTCTAATTCCAAATCACCCTCAATATATTTATAGAAATCGTTTATAAAAATTTCATGAGATAAAGCAAACCGAATAACGCAATTGTTGTAAATTTCACTTACACTCTTATAATAGCTGCTGGAACTGAATATTTCGCTATCCTTTAGCATGTGATTATTCTTATCAGCTCTGCTTTCCTTAATCACCTGTGCTATGTATAAAAGAGCAGGCTCGATATTATCAGATGCTGGATTTACACACATGAATATAAAGTCAGCAACGCTTTTATCGTTACCCTCTATATATGGAAAGGGCGCTGCTAAAAATCCACCAGTATTATTATATATATTTTCGTCGAATATTCCGCTTGTAAAACCAAAAGCTACTCTGCTGAAATCACCGCTTGCGTTAGCGTAAGTCATTTTTGGGTTTGAAAATGCATCTTCATTTTCAAAAAGCTTATTTTTTATGAGCGACGATAATGTTCTGAAAAGCTCGTTATCAAAAGTATCATACGAGCTTAAATACTGCGAAATAATGTTTTCGGTAATGTATACCGCCGACATCGTCTCATATGCTAGCTCTGGTTCACCATTGTTATAAAGGCTGATAATTTTATCTATAAACTCCGATATACTTATGTTTTCGTTAAAGCTTAGCCCCTCTGCTTCACATATGGCAGGGTTATATGAAATGAAAATCGGATTTACCGCTATGGGAAACGCCCATATATTGCCGTTCTTGTCTGTAATTGCATCTTTTATAAAAGGAAACAATGAATTCACATACTCAGTCATTCCTGGAATATCGTTTAAGGGATAATATACCTGTTTTTCACGAAGTGCAAATGAATAATCTCTCCGTGAGTTTACAATACATATTTCGAAGTCCTTATCATTTGACAGTACCTTTAATGCAAAATTTTCGTGTTCCACTTCCTTTCGATTTACATTAAAGCCATACGAAATCGGTGCCTGTAATTGACGTTCTGTGGTTATTATATTTATTGCCTTCATATTTTTATTTTGTAAATATTCATCGGTGACTATACGCTTTATACTATTATTATCCTTATTGCTTCTATAATATAAATATCCGTTTTTAAATACTTCGCTGCCGTCAAAATACGCATTCGGTAAAATCTCCGCATTATCATCTGAATTAAAATCGCCTATGCGAATATTCATATATGTAACATGGTCATTATAGAAATATTCATTCTCTGAAACCATTACAATGCTTTGTATTTTACGAAGATTATGGTATTTTGTTAACTCAAAGCAGTCTCTATCTGCTTCGTACCTGACAAATCTGTATCCGCCGTTTTCATCATAAGAGTAAATAATCATGTCACCGCTCGGTACCGCCGAAAAAGTAACAGGCAGCTCATTATAAAACTCCGAATATTCACCTGAGGCAATATCGAATTTTACAATATTTTCGCCTAAATAATAATATTCGTCGTCAGCATTGAATAATTCAACTTCTCTTTTTGAAAGAGCCTTGTCAATACCAAGTATATATAAGGCTCCGTTTATCTCGGTCATTTTCATTATATCCGTAAAGCTATCGAATATATAAAGCTGGGCTTCCTGTTCGGTTTCTAAATCATATTTATATAGAGCCTGAACCTGTTCCCAACCCTTGTTGGTTGAAATAGTGTAATACAGTGCATTATCATAAAATGTCAGGTTGTTGAACGAAGTGCCTCTGTCAATTATGTATCTTTTTATCTCTTTCCCGTTCTTATCATAGGCGTAAATTGTTGTCTCATAGATAGGAACTTCTTTGGATATACCGTTATATTCGACAGTCTTAAGTCTGTCGGTTTCAGCAGTTATTGCGCAGTAGAGATTATCATTATCATCAACAGTAAAAGACTGTACTTCCTCAAGGGAGAAAACAAAGTCGGAATATATTACTTCATTATCGGCAATTTTTATATCGTTTGTACAGGCTGATAACAAAACCGAAAAAATAATCCCTAGGAAAGCTATCCTCTTTTTCATTAACTTAAATCCCCGCAAATCCAGCTTCCGTTTTCCCCGAGGTAAAATCGATTAAGCGACGCCTCTTTACCCGTTTCTGTTCGTATAGCATATAAATCAACGCCGTCTGTGAATATTTTCTTATATATTTTATGCCCATCAACGAAAGGGTTATATTCATTTACAGGCACAAAGATACTTAATGCTTCATCGTATTTATAAATATAATTATTCTCAGTGACAGCAAACAAATCCTCGCCAATCACCGTATAATCTGCAATGTCTATAATATCTGTCATAACCCCATTTTCTATCATATATGGTTCTGACTTAGAGTAAAAGATTTTGAGTTCCCCCGTTTTTAAGTTTAAGGAATTTATCGTTTTGTCCGCTACATTATTAAAATATAATTTATCTCCGACAATACATTCACATGCAAATGTATTTATAGGCGGAAGTATTATAATCTCATTTCCATTTTCGTTTAAAACAAACCCTTTAAATATTCCGTCTTTAAATGACCTTTTCAACTGATATTCACCATAAAAACGAGGAGAATACAATCCTCGTTCAATTGGTGTATTATCCGAAAAAGACATAAAATAAGGCGTTGCAGGAGTGAATGTACTTCCATCATCATTCCTTACGGGTTCCTCCATAATGTAAAAGAAAAAGCCCTTTTCATTTACAATCAGCTCTGTAATAGCCTCGTCAAGCAACAGTTCTGTTGTTTTATTTTCTACATTATGTTTATAAAGAGCCCCTGGGGAAAACATATACAAATCTGGCATGTCTTTACCATTTGAGAGAAAATATAAGTCTCCGTCAATATAGTTTATATAATTAACAGGCATTTCGAGCACAAGCTCACTTTTCCCATCTTTATACGAGTATAAATAATCATCCTGTCCGTAGTTAACATAATAAACGGTACCGCTTTCTTCGTCAGAGCATACGAGCGAAAGAACGAAATTAGATTTGTTGTTTGCAGTATTGGTTCCGCTTTTCGGTGAGGGTGAAGTCGGCGTAACGCCCGTAAAACCAATGTCATAATCGAATTCTAGAATATCGTCGGGTATTTCTATACTAGGCTCCGTATTATTATCTGTGGTTTTGATGGAGTCAATACTTTGATTTTCGGTTTTATTACAGCTTGATAATAAAATTACAATTAAAAACAGTAAAGATAACTTCTTAATCATGGCAATTTCTCCTCTATCCAGCTGCCATTCCCGTCAGGAATACGCACGCACATAATAAACTCAGACCTATTATCTATATAACCCTTGCTAGCTATAGTAAAAATGTTTTTTCCGTCGGTAAATATTTTATGATAGTTAAGACCATTTTCACCAATGAACTCTCCGTCGGGCACAAACATCTCTTTTTCTCTATCATATTTGTATATAAATTGATTATATGCTGTCGCATAAATATCGTTATCTATTATTGTAAAATCAAGAATTTCATGCATTTCAACTATGTAATCACCGCTTATATACGGTTCTGCTCTTATGTAGATGGTTTCGATTTCACCATTTGTCAAATCAAGTGAATATAGGTTTGTTCCCTTTATATATAGCTTTTCATCACTAATAAAAGTTTGCCATGTTAAATTTTTCGTTATCAATGGAATTTCTTCATCTCCTTTTATCAGACAGAGTCCATTTTGATTAAAGGAAAGCTGATATTCACCATAATAATACTGCTGCATTATTCCGCATCTATCAGGTTCGCCATCAAATGGCATATTATACATGGCATAAGCAGGTATAGGATTACCCTCATTATCTGTGGAGCCTTCAACCTCTTTATTAAAATATAAGCCTTTTTCTGTTACCCATAACCCCATTATTTCATCCGATAATATAAGCTCCTGTTCTTTTGTTTCGAGGTTATATTTATACAGCTTTCCAGAAAAAAAATTATCAAACTGTCCCGGCATACCCCTGTCACTTGAAGTATAGTATAAGCTTCCGTCCCAGTAATTCAAATAATTCGCAGATACTTCAAGAATTAATTCGCTTACACCGTCTTTATATGAATAAACATAGTTATTCTTGTCATAATTTGTGTAATAAACAGCATTGTTCTCCTCGTCAACACAGACATTATAAACCTCAAACCAAGTGGTAGATACCAGATTTACAGGCAAATTTCCTCTCTTAGGTGTTTTTTCATTGATTTCAATACCAGTAAACTCTGTATTAAAAACAGGTTCATAAATGGTTACGGTTGTTTCTTCAGTAACGCCATCGGTTGAATTTTCGTTTAAAGTTATATCAATTTGAGATGTTTCATCACAGGCGGTTATTGACATTATTATGATAAGCAATAATGGTAATATTTTTTTCATTCTTACAACCTTTTCATATAATCCTTAATATTAACCTCACCAAATTATGGCATCATGATTTTCCGCTTATAAATTACATTTTGACACAAATTATGCTTACAAAATTCAACACATTATTTATTTGAATTGATATATTGGTAAATTTTTACCATGTTATTAATATAGCACTAAATTATAACCTTGTCAATATATTTACATGGTTTTTTACAACTTTTTAAGAAATCTTGGCTATACACATCGAATTTTGTCGAACACAAACGCCTTAATCCATGCGGAATTAAGGCGTTTGTGTTAATTTATTTATTATTTATCAAATTCAATTATAAGCTTATAGTACTTCTGCCAAATACTTCCCTGTATATGATTTTTTAACCCTTGCAACGTCCTCGGGGGTACCTTGTGCGACGATATAACCGCCGCCGTTTCCGCCCTCGGGACCCATGTCTATTACATAATCGCTGCACTTTATTACATCTATATTGTGTTCAATAACAAGCACGGTGTGCCCCGAATCAACAAGCTTGTTTATACTTACTAACAGCTTTTCTATATCGGCGATATGCAGTCCTGTTGTCGGTTCGTCTAGGATATAAAGATTGTGACTGCCTCGCTTGATTTTTGAAAGCTCATACGCAAGCTTTACCCTCTGCGCTTCCCCGCCCGAAAGAGTGGTAGAGCTTTGCCCAAGTGTCATGTAGCCGAGTCCTAGCTCATTCATGATTTCAAGCTTGTGGCTTAATAGCTTATGCTCCCCGAAGAAGCCGCAAGCCTCCTCGACAGTCATATTTAAAATATCACCTATGCTTTTGCCGTTATACTTTATCTCGAGACCTTCCTCCGAAAATCTTGCGCCCTTGCAAACAGGGCAGACAGTCTCAATATCCGCCATAAACTGTAAGCTGGTTACGATAATTCCGTCGCCCGTGCAGTGCTCACAGCGTGTGCCATTAGCGTGGGTAAGGCTGAAATCAATCGGTTCATAGCCCTTACTTTTCGCTTCGTCGGTGGAGGCGTAGAGCTTTCTGATTGTGTCGAAAATGCCAACATAGGTTGCGGGATTTGACTTACTGTTTCTGCCTATTGCGGACTGGTCAATATTAATTACATTGTTTATTTCCTCGGAACCTATTAAATATTCGTGCTTACCAGGAGCTATCCTTGCGTGTCTTTTTACCACCTCAAGCTGTTTAAAGAGAGTTTGATGAATAAGCGTTGATTTACCCGAACCGCTGACGCCTGTTATGCAGACAAATAAGCCTAGCGGTATCTCTGCCGTTACATCCTTTAGGTTGTTTTCCGAGGCTCCGCCGATGGTTATTGCGTGGTCTGTAGGATTTCGACGGTTTTTGGGTACCTGAATGGATTTTTTACCCGATAAATACTGACCTGTAAGAGAGCTTTTATTTTTCAGAAGCTCCTTTTTTTCGCCTGCGGCTATTATGTTTCCACCATGAATACCAGGACCAGGACCTATTTCAACAAGGTAATCGGCATTCTGCATGGTTTCAAGGTCGTGCTCAACTACTATGACGGTGTTTCCGATGTCACGCAGACGTTTCATTATTCCTATTACCTTGCCGGAATCCCTTGGGTGAAGCCCAATGCTAGGCTCGTCCATGACGTAAAGCATACCCATTAGCTCGGAGCTGATTTGCGTTGACATCTTAATTCGCTGCATTTCGCCGCCAGAAATAGAGTCACTTCGTCTCGCAAGGCTTAAATAATGAAGTCCCACATCAATTAGAAGCTGTAACCTTTTTATAAGCTCGTGTGTTATGCTTTCAGCTACGTCTTTTTTGTCACCGTTAAAATCTAGCTTTTCTAGGAAACCCACCAGCTCCGCTAGCTGCATAGATGAAAGCTCGTGTATATTTTTGCCGCCGACCTTAACAGAAAGCCTCTGCTTCTTAAGTCTTGCGCCGTTACAGTCAGGGCAGACAGTCTCTATCATAACATCTTTTATGTATTCAGGCTCGCCGCCCGAGTCACCTGTGCGATGCACCCAGTTATAATACCACCAGTACACGTCACCCGATATACCACCCCACGGGAAGCATCTTCCTACCATGAAGTTGCGTTTCTTAAGAAACGGCGGCTGTATCATTTCAAGCGGCTCGCCTCTCGTTCCAAAAAGCAGAATGTCTCTAGCTTCGTCCGTAAGCTTATTAAATGGCGTATTCAAATCGAAGCCGTATTTCGCCGCCGCACTGTATAAGTAAACCCCTTTATACGTTTGAGCAAAGCTTTTTGAAAGCACAGACTGACGAAAACAGCCCCCCATAACGCTTTTACTTGGGTTCTCGATTAAGAACTGCGGTTCGACAACGTGAGACATCCCTATTCCGTGGCAGGTGTTGCAAGCGCTGCCGTCAACGTTGAACGAAAAATGAAAGGTTTGCAGCTCGCAAAGGGTATAATGATGCTCGGGGCAGCTGAATTTATCGTAAAAGCTTTCGGGGATTTTCTTAGGACAATCAATAATTTCCACCCTGAACATAATATCCTCGTCAAGTGAAATCATCGCCGCTTCTATTGTTTTTGCGATTTGTATGTATAACCCTTTTTTTATTGTAAAGCGTTCAATAATTATTTCAATTTCGTACTCTCTGTTTTCGTCAAGCTCTCTTTTTTCAGATAAGTCGAACGGCTCTCCATCGACTAAAAGCCTTTTGTAGCCCTTTTTACGGATTTTGTCGAACATAAAGTTATAATCCGTACCCTTGGTGCGGGCGGCATTTGTACGAAGCTCGACTATCGTTTTTTCGGGCAGAGACGAAATATGCTCGGCGATACGGGAAGCATTTATAGGCATTAGCTTATGTCCGCAGACTGGACATTCGCCGACACCAACCGTCGCAAAAAGAAGCCTAAGATAGTCCGCAATATCAGTCACCGTGCCTACTGTCGAGCGTGGATTAAAGTTCCCTTTTTTCTGTTCAATCGAAACCACAGGCGACAGACCTCTGACAAACTTAACGTCAGGCTTTTTGATTTGATTCATTCGTCCTCTTGCGAAATTCGACACCGACTCAAGAAACCGTCTTTGCCCCTCGCCGTATATTATATCGAACGCAAGTGTCGATTTACCCGAGCCCGACACGCCTGTTATGACCGTCAGCTTGTCCCGCGGTATGGTTATATCGACATTCTTAAGATTGTTTTGATTTGCACCTATTACCTCGATGTTTTCACGAATCATCTTAATTTCCTTTCAAAACCTTTTCGTTAATATACATATACGCTATTTCTTCAACCGACTTGCGGCTTTTAGGCGTAATTTTTACAAGCTCGCTCACCTTAACCACAACACCCTGTTCGGCTAGAAAATCAAATATATGTGAAACAGAATGGGAGTCCACACCGAAATGCCCCACAAGATTAGTAACGGTTCTTACCTCTCCGTCCCCCATATATTCTTTTACAGGCTCCTCAAAAAGAGAAAGATTTTCCTCCAGAAAGCCTTTTAATAAATCTATAACCTCGGCTATTTCCTCGTGTGTCATCTGCTTACTCATTGGAGTGACGTATACGGGGTGAAGCTTATCTGGGAAACGCTCGTAGGCTTTAACCACCGCCTCGCGATTTGGAATTTTGCCGTCCAGTAATAACAGCATCGATGCATATAAATCCACCGCTTTCAGCACCCAGTGCTGTGCATATAAGGGGTTGTTCCGCACCGTAAGCCATTTTTCAATTTTTTCGATATCGCCGATTAACCAACATGCTTGTTTAAACGAAGTCAGAACGCGGTCGCTTTCACCAAGTGTTCGGTTATTTTCAAGAATTTCCTCGAGACTTTCGTCAGCACTGTAAACTATTCTGGCTCCGCAGTAATAGGAGCTGAGAAAATCGCCCGTTTTGTTCCGCTCAAGCATTCGCTTGTAGTCGAAAATCTTCTTTATATCGACGTTCATGACTATACCGTCCTCGTCGATAGCGTAGCTGTAGGTTGTAAGCTTTTGGTCTCGCACAAGGACGGTTATGTCCATGTCGCTCTTTTCCCAAACCGTATCATAAGAGGCACTTCCAGCAATCAAAATCGCCATGACATTAGGGTCAGGGATTAGCTTTTCTGTAAAGCTTTTCAAAGTGTTGTCGAACCTTGCACGTATTTCGGCAAGCTCAGACGGCGTTCTCACAGGATAGTTATTCATTGGTACCGCCTCCTTTGTTACAACAGTATATCACGTTCGATTTTTAATGTCAATATGAACAACTTATTAATTGATTTTGTCGAATTAGAACAAATGCTACCTTTTGTTTGAAAATAAACAATGTCAAAAGTTCATTTATTTACGCTGTTTACCTATAATGCTTGACACATATAATGTTTACATGATACAATAATATTGTAATAATATATCACTCAAACAACCCATGCTCGTTAAAATGAGAGGCTTTACCAAATCAAAAGGATACATTTAAATTTTTTATTGGATACATAAAAATGTAAACGTATTTTATACTGATTGCTAAACAGCTATTGAAAATCTTCGCCGAGTGCGCATGAAGCGATGATGTTTTAATAAATACTCGAAGTGTAGAAAGGAATGTTAAAAATGAAAAGGATTATAAAATCGTCACTATCTTGTATGGTCATTTTCGCAATGTTCTTTACTTTTGCAACAACAACATTTGCAGCACATACGAATCCCTCAAACGGATGGACTTGCACTAACGATAAGGTAACATCTACCCATACGGGTTCATTGGGAGGAAGTATCGTAGGAGTTCATACATGGCAAGGTATGAATTGTTCAATAACACAAGTAATATACAATCATGATTACTACTGCAGTAGTTGCAATGCTTTTATACGCTCAGGTACAAGAGTTTGTGAAACCAATC
>JAVBPL010000081.1:0-19328 GCA_031549645.1 Ruminiclostridium sp.
AAGAACGTGGTATTACTATCACTTCCGCAGCGACTACTTGTTTCTGGAAAGGCCATCGTGTTAATATTATCGACACACCAGGTCACGTTGACTTTACTGTAGAAGTTGAACGCTCACTTAGAGTGTTAGACGGCTCAGTTACTGTTTTCTGTGCAAAAGGTGGAGTTGAACCTCAATCTGAAACCGTATGGCGTCAGGCTGACAAATATAAAGTCCCAAGAATGGCTTATGTAAATAAGATGGACATTATGGGCGCTGACTTTTTCCGTGTAGTTGATATGATGCGTGACCGTCTTAAGACGAACGCAGTTCCAATTCAGCTTCCTATCGGAAAAGAAGATACCTTCCGTGGAATTATCGACCTTGTTGATATGAAAGCGGACGTATATTACGACGACCTTGGCAAGGATATGCGCGTTGAGGAAATCCCCGACGATATGCTTGAGCTTGCTAAGAAGTATAGGGAAGAAATGCTCGAATCGATTTCTGAGCAGGACGAGGAAATTATGACTAAGTTCCTCGAGGGCGAAGAAATTACTGTCGAGGAGATTAAGGCTTGTATAAGAAAAGCGTGTCTTGCGAACGACATGGTGCCTGTAGTCTGCGGTACTTCATACCGTAACAAGGGTGTTCAGAAGCTCCTTGATGCTGTTGTTGACTTTATGCCGTCTCCGCTCGATATTCCCGCAATTAAGGGTGTAGATCCCGATACAGGCGAAGAATGTGACAGAAAAGTCGGTGACAATGAGCCGTTCTCTGCCTTAGCATTCAAAATCGC
This sequence comes from Ruminiclostridium sp., assembly GCA_031549645.1. Classification (GTDB taxonomy): domain Bacteria; phylum Bacillota; class Clostridia; order Oscillospirales; family Ruminococcaceae; genus Ruminiclostridium_E. The sequence continues at coordinate 779 of JAVBPL010000081.1, forward strand.
TACAGACCCTTACGTTGGAAAGCTCTGCTTCTTCAGAGTTTATTCTGGTAAGGTTGATGCAGGACAGGGCGTTCTTAATGCCACAAAGGACAGAAAAGAACGTATGGGACGTATCCTGCAAATGCACGCAAATCATAGAGCAGACCTTGAAACCTGTTATTGCGGTGACGTTGCCGCGGCTGTAGGTTTAAAAGGCACAACGACAGGCGATACCTTGTGTGACGAAAATCACCCTGTAATTCTGGAATCCATGGATTTCCCAGACCCCGTTATCGACCTTGCTATTGAGCCTAAGACCAAAGCTGGACAGGAAAAAATGGGTATTGCATTAGCAAAGCTTGCTGAGGAAGACCCGACCTTCAGAACCTGGACAGACGAAGAAACAGGACAGACAATTATCGCTGGAATGGGTGAGCTTCACCTCGAGATTATTGTTGACAGACTGCTTCGTGAGTTCAAGGTTGAAGCAAATGTCGGTGCACCTCAGGTTGCTTATAAAGAGACAATCACCGCTTCAGTTGAGCAGGATACAAAATATGCTCGTCAGTCGGGTGGTAAAGGTCAGTATGGTCACGTTAAAATTCGTGTTGAGCCGAACGAAAGCGGTAAAGGCTACGAATTCGTTAACAACATCGTCGGCGGCGCTATTCCTAAGGAATATATCCCTGCTGTTGATGCGGGAATACAGGGCGCATTACAGGCAGGCGTACTTGCGGGTTATCCCGTTGTTGACGTAAAGGTTACACTTTACGATGGTTCCTACCATGAAGTTGACTCATCTGAAATGGCATTCAAAATTGCTGGCTCGATGGCATTCAAGGAGGCTTCCAGAAAAGCTAAGCCTGTTATACTTGAGCCTATTATGAAGGTTGCTGTTACAGTACCTGAGGATTACATGGGTGACGTAATCGGCGACTTAAGCTCACGTCGTGGAACGATTTCCGGTATGGAGGATAGAAACGGCATCAAGCAGATAAATTCTACTGTACCATTATCTGAAATGTTCGGTTATTCAAACGACCTGCGTTCAAAGTCTCAGGGACGTGGACAATATGTAATGGAGCCCAGTCACTTCGTTGAGGTTCCAAAGAGTATTGCAGAAGGCATTATGACAAAAAGAGGCAAAAAAGAATAATTAATTTAAGAAAGATTTTAAAAAAAGGGCTTGTATTTTTTGTAAAAATTTGTTAAAATAGTATTTATGAAATTATATTTTACAGGAGGACTATACCAATGGCTAAGGCAAAATTCGAACGTAATAAACCGCATATTAACATCGGTACAATCGGTCACGTTGACCATGGCAAGACCACTCTTACAGCAGCTATCACAAAGACCCTTTCACTTAAGGGATTTGCAAAGTTTGAAGCATATGATATGATTGACAAGGCTCCCGAGGAAAGAGAGCGTGGTATCACAATCAATACTTCGCACGTTGAGTACGAGACAGAAGTTCGTCACTACGCACACGTTGACTGCCCTGGGCATGCTGACTATATCAAGAACATGATTACTGGTGCAGCTCAGATGGATGGTGCTATCCTCGTTGTTGCAGGTACAGACGGACCTATGGCTCAGACAAAGGAGCATATCCTTCTTGCTCACCAGGTAGGTGTTCCCGCAATGGTAGTTTTCATCAACAAGTGTGATGACGTTGACGATGAGGAGCTACTCGACCTCGTTGAAATGGATATCAGAGAAATTCTTTCTAACAACGACTTCCCTGGCGACGATATTCCGATTATCCGTGGTTCCGCTAAGGTTGCTCTTGAATGTGCTAGCAACGACTTAAGCGCTCCTGAATACAAGTGCATCATCGAACTTATGGATGCCGTTGACAGCTATATCCCTACACCTGACCGTAAGGCAGACCTTCCTTTCTTAATGCCTGTTGAGGATACAATGACAATCACAGGTCGTGGAACAGTTGCTACAGGTCGTGTAGAGCGTGGACAGCTTAAGCTTAACGATACAGTAGAGTTAACAGGTCTTACTGAAGAACCTCGCTCAACTGTTGTTACAGGTATCGAAATGTTCCGTAAGCTTCTCGATTATGCAGAAGCAGGCGACAACATCGGTGCACTTCTCCGTGGTATTCAGAGAAGCGATATTGAGCGCGGTCAGGTTCTTTGTAAGCCCGGCTCAATCAAGCCTTTAACAAAGTTTGCAGGACAGGTTTATATCCTTAAGAAGGAAGAGGGCGGACGTCATACACCTTTCTTCTCAAATTACAGACCTCAGTTCTTCTTCAGAACAACAGACGTAACTGGTGTTATTAAGCTTCCTGCTGATAAGGAAATGGCTATCCCTGGTGATAACGTTACAATTGACGTAGAGCTCATCACTCCTATCGCAATTGAAGAAGGTTTACGTTTTGCTATCCGTGAAGGCGGCAGAACTGTAGGTTCAGGCGTTGTAACAAAGGTTTCTGAATAATATTTACTAATAACGAGGCTGTGCGAAATGAAAATTTCGCACGGCTTCTTTTTTACGAAAATTTTCCTAGGTAAATTAGTATGATGTAAACCTTTACATTAGCTATTCAATTGTAAGTATGTGCAAAAATGCTTAAGAAAGCGATTTCGTAATTGACAATAATTGTTTTATATGCTATAATGCAAGTACAAACTCCAATAGAGATTTTGGAGAGCAATTTGAAAAACGTACAAAGTACATAACTTAGGAGGAAATTAATTATGAAAAAAGCATTAGCATCAATTACAGTAGCAGCACTGGCTGTTTCAACACTTGCGATTTCTGCAATGGCAGTTGACGTTGCAGAGGATAAAATTCCGGGCGCTTATGTTGATACATTTAAAGATGTTAGTTCAATCGCAGATGCAGGCTGGCGTGGAGACATTTCATCATGGCTTAACATTAACCAAAATGCAATCCCCGACGATTATGACAACGAGGTAGATACATCAGCAGACACACTTGAAAACGGAATTTTCAAAATGGTAATGCCAGGCTTTTCTAAATTCGCAGCTGGGTACACAGACGGAGCAAATGCCGCAGAGGTTGTGGCAATCAGACTTAAGAGCAGCGTTGCAACAACAGATGCAGACCTAAATATTACTGGTACATCATGGGGTAACATAGATGCTGTTGATGCAGCCAAGAATATTGCAAGCTGTAAGGACATCTTTGGCAATGCATTATCACTCACTACTGATTGGCAAACATGGATTATCGATGTAAACGCAAGTGGATTTTCAGCTCCTGCTGGTGAAATTGCTATATGGCTGGCTCCTCGCACAGCACTTACTCTTGAGATTGATTATGTAGCCTACGGTGCAAAGGCTGATTATGCAGGCATTGAAGGTGATGCAGCTCCCGTAGTAGATGCTCCAAAGGACGCTCCCGTTGCAACGACCGACACATCAAAAGCAGCTAACCCCAATACAGGTGTTGAAGGTGTAGCAACAGTTGCAGGTATTGCATTAATTGCTTCAGCATCTATCGTTTTAACAAAGAAAAGAAAGTAAACTTTATTTTCTTAACTCATAGCTTCTTAATTTCTTATAAACCGCGGGGGATATTTCCCCCGCGGTTTACCTTTAAAGCAAATAAAACAAAAGAGTTGAAATTCATTTGAATATCAACTCTGATTTATGTAATTAATTATTTTTTGCTTTCTGTTTTTGCAACAGGCTTTTTCACTGCTGGTTTCTTAGCTGCTGGCTTTTTTACAACTGCCTTCTTTTCTATTACAGGTGCAGCTATAAGATTTAGTTGACATGCAAGCTCGTATTTACCCTCATAGGTGATAAGCCCGTCTTTAACAGCTTTCTCAAACTCAAATTTACCTTGAGCAAGCTTTATGAAGGTGTCGCCCGTGGCATACAAAACTATGTCGTTATCAATGTAATCATAAGGCGCGATATCAAGATACCCGTCCTTGTATGCAAGATAGAAAACCCCTTCACCGTCACCAGAGATATTAAACTGTATAGCGAAATCGCCGCCAAGCTTTTTGTGATCGGATTTGGAATAGATTTTCTTAATCTCCGCAAAAATTTTTTCGTATGTCATGGTTTACATCCTTTCGTTAATTAAAGTCGAAAACAACTATTATAGTAGGATTATATCATATAAAACTCATTATTGCAAGTCTTTCTAAAATAAATATCTTTTTTTCTCTAAATGTGATAAAAAATTAACAATAGCGAAGAACAAATTAGTCAATTTACTTTATTAAGTTAATATATGTCAGGCAGTATTTTATTGACAAACATGGAAAAAGGCTGTATAATATAGTTGAATATATAGTCGTGGGGGTACAATGAAAAAGTTAATTCCGCTAATACTGGCTCTTGCCATGATATTTGCTAATATATTGTCTATCAATGCTTCATCAACAGGAAGTGTGATTTTGAGTATTGAGGGCTTCACGGTGAGCAGTGGCTTTATAAAAATTCCTGAGGAGATAGAAATTTCTGATGGTGAATCTCTTTATAATTTAATTTACAAAACATTAGGAGAGGAAAATATTAATTACAATGAGCCCGTTCTCGGTGATGAGCTTATAGCAATTACCGCTGATAGTGGCTGGTTTAAGGTGACCAAGGAAATTGACAAGGTCCTTGAAACAAATAAAATCGTCAACACGAAAAATTTTGCCGAGGAGGGCTGGCTAAGCAGCAACGACTTTACAAATCAGAGCAGGTGGTTCGTACTAGTAAACAACATTCCAGTAACAGTACCGCTCAAGAATTATATGCTGGCATCGGGTGATGTAGTCAGAGTAACGTTTTCGGTTTACGGAAACGGAGCTGATATAAATCAGCCGCTGGCTAATATGTCCACCTTTGATACGGCTACTCCTATATTTCCCGATACAAACCGTGATGAATTATACCGCAGTATTGTTAAATACAACAACGACAGCGATTTCGACATTGACGATGATGTAATTGATATAGCTACTGATGTTACTGCTACACAGCAAAAGATTGACGAGGCTGTTACAATGCTGAACGGAGCGGCTACAACTGACGATTTCGAAGAAGATGATGATATCGACGACGATGACGACGATGATGATGCCGAAGAACCCGATGATGACGACGATTTTCTTGGCGAGGATAATGACGATGATGATGACGACGATATAAAAGAGGACAATCGTCCAATAGAAACAACCGCCACAAAGCCTGCTGAAACAACAGCAAATGATAACAAGGGAGCTAATTACATACCCGACGATGGCAAGGGTTCAGGAAATTTACCGCTTGAGGACAGCGCACCGACAGGTGTAAGCATCTTAAAGCCTGTTGCGATAACTGCGCTTGCGGGAATGGCACTGGTTACCTTTAGAAAAAAGATACATAACAAAAAGAAGTAAAACAAATACTATACATAAAATAAAATTCTTTACAGAGTAACTGTAAAAACGGAAGGATGATTTTTATGGAAAACCGTACAATTGAAATCAGCTCAAGAAAGAACAAGCACATCAAAATCGGCATTATACCAGGACATTTCGCAACCAACCACTCCCATGTAAATTATTATGTTGACCTGCACAGTATCAAGCGCCATTATAAAATGGCAAAGGAAACTGCCCGTGTTATCTCGATGGATTATGTAAACACGCCAATTGACACAATTATATGCCTCGAGGGAACGCAGATGCTTGGTGCATTTGTGGCAGAGCAGCTGTCTGACTCCTATGCGCATTCAATTAACCACGGAAACGATATTTGCGTTATTACACCTGAAATGAACTCAAACAATCAAATTATTTTCAGAGACAATGCGCAGAATATGATTTGGAACAAGCAGGTTCTTCTTATGATTTCTTCTGCATCTACGGGCTGGACTATTTCACGTTGCATTGAGTGCCTTAAGTATTACAGCGGTAATTTAGTTGCAGTGGCGGCACTATTCAGTGCTATTGATGAGTCTGAGGGTATCGCAATAAATTCTGTTTTCCATAAAACGGATTTACCGCAGTATGACTCACATGTTTCGGCTGACTGCCCGATGTGTAAGGAAAAGATTAAGGTAGATGCAATCATAAACGACCATGGATACTCTAAAATATAACGGCGGGGAGCTTCTATATAACCTCACACGTCGTAGCGGTATGAAAACAATACGGCTCAAAATAAAAGCTGACGGAAGTGTCTGCGTTTCAGCAGATACTTCCGTTCCTATTAAGGTTATAGAGGATTTCATGCTGTCAAAGCTTGAGTGGGTTCTGAAGCACAAGGATAACAGCAAGCCTAACTATACTCCTGCCCCCGAAATCTGCGATAATATGCCTATAAAAATATTCGGTGAGGAATATATACTGAGAATTATGCAGGATACAGACAAGGTTGTAAATAAAAATGAAAATATATTAACTGTAAAGGTTCCCGAACCGCAGAATTTATCCTCAGTTGAGTTTGAGCTTATGCGTTATATAGCAGAGCAAGGGAGAGAGATTTTTACTGCTCTTATTAAAAAATATATCGAAAAATCGGGTTATAAAAAAGAAATTCCCCGACTTGCTTTAAAATCGTTAAAGAGCAAGTGGGGACATTATAACAGTCGTGACCATGAAATTATGCTTAACTTTGCGCTTTGCGGGGTACCGTTTCATCTTTCGGAATATGTGGCGGCACATGAGGTTGCACATTTGTTTATCCGAAATCATTCGAGTGAGTTTTACAGCTTTGGGGAGAAGCTAATTCCTGGGTTTAAAAAGCTTGACCGAGAGCTCAATAAATATAGCACCGACTGGAAATTAACATCATAGCTTCAATAAATCTACTGCATTTTTGTAGTAGATTTTTTCTTTTTCCTCAGACGATAAGCCTAATTCCTCGATTAATGCAAGCTCCATTTCAGGCTTATGCCAGGGAAGGTCGCTTCCGAATAAAATTCTGTCGGCACCATGCTTCTTAATAATTTTAAGCATTATATCCTTCACAATTTCACCAGATGTATATGAGGTATCAAGCCAAATATTTTTAATTCCGCATATATAATAATAAACTTCTTCCCACGACTTCATTCCGCCCATGTGCGCACCTATAATCTTAAGCTTCGGATATTTTTCCGCCACTTCAAGCAAATGATAAGGCATGGCGTGACGTTCAAATGGACAGACGGGGTCATAACCCATGTGTATTATTATCGGTAAATCCAACAGCTCGGCTTCCTTATAAAGTGGGTGCATTTTATCATCAAAAAGATATACACCCTGATAATCGGGGTGCAGCTTTATGCCTTTTAACCCCAAATCCTTTAGCCTATGAATTTCTTCAATCAAATCCTCGGCGTACGGATGAACGGTGCCGTATGAAATAATCCTGCCGCCATTTACCTCCGCCGCCCAGTCGTTGATTTTTTTCTGCTGGCTGGGTTTAGTTGCTATCGGAAGCATTACACCGTAATCGATGTTCCATGAAGTCAGCTTTTCTGAAAGATCTGAAATAGTCCCGTTTGTGTATGCGGCAATATCTGCTGTATGCATAAGTGTAGACATTGCACGCTCCGCAAGTGCATCTGTATATGCATGTGTATGAAAATCTATGAGCATATTTTATCCTTTTAACTTAAATTATTGAATGTACTTCCTGTCTGGTTAAGCTTTGCATTTGAGTAAAAATTTATCTTCTTTTTATCATTTTGCAAATTTACGAGTGAATTTTTTATCTCATCGTACTTTTCCTTCATGCGTTTTCTGTTATTTTCGTCTGTGGTCAGAATATCGTTCTGGAGCGAACGCAGGTTTATTGCTCTTTGCTGGATAAGTTTCTGCTCGGAATCAAGCTTTGTGCCAATAGGCTCCCCCATGAGCATTTTTCTTATAAGTGCTGAGATTTCCGTTGCCTGCATTTCAATTAAGCCGCTGATTTGAGGCTTTAACTCATCCATACCGCTTATTATTGCATCTCTGTCAATAAAAATAGAGTCTATCTCCTCTATTTCCTCCATATCAATAGACGAGAGCTGGTTCGTCAGAGAATTATATTGATCCAACAATATTTCAAGACTGTCAAGAAGTTCCAAAAATAAATTAAAGTTCTTAATTTTTTCCTGTTTCATTATAAACTCCACTTTCACAAAATAGCGTAAATTCGCCGACATGGTTTGTCGGCGAATTTATATAATTTTAAGCTTACATTGCACTTAAAGAAGACTGATTAACCGAAACATTAGTTTTTGAAATCTGTGTAAAGGCATCCTTAAGCTCACCTACCATAGGTAAAAGAGTCTTAATAATATCGATATCCTTCTTCATATTAGCCTGTAGAATTTGTTTTCCGAAAAAGTCGTAAAGCGAATCCAAATCCTTGCTCATAGGGATTTTCATATCAAGCACAGATTGAAGCGCCTTAACTATATCGAAAGCTTTAGTCAACGCAGTATTAGTGCTTGCAAAATCCGATTGCTCTATGAAGTAGATACCCCTATTTAGCTGACGTTCACACTCGTCATATAGCTTAATAACTATTTCCACAGGTGTTAAGGTCAAAACGGATTGCTTTTTATAAGTTTGATATGCACTGTTATACATACACTAACCTCCAAAATTAATTCTACATACCCATTAGCTGATTGATATAGCTTGTTTGCCCGTTAAGGCTTCCCATTTGCTTTTCGAGTGCTGTGTAAACAGACCAGTATCTGTCCTGTTGCTGCTCGTAGCGTTTTTCAAGAGAAGCAATAACTGAGTTTAAGCTCTTTATTTGATTGTATATTACGTTATTTGTTGTGGAAGTACCGTTCGCAACACCGGCTTTATCAATAAGCGTACCTCTCGCACCCGCTTCACCTGTACGCTTGATAGACTGGTCGATTATAGTATCGAACTGAGTCATAATGCCGTTTGTGCTGTTTGTGAAAAGCTTGACTACATCATCAAAGTTGGTTTCAAAGGCTGCTGTCAGCTTATCCTCGTCGATTTGAAGCATACCGTGCTTCTTGTAATCTGATGTAGTGGTAATTCCCATGCTATATAGACCGAAGCCGTTGCCTTCAACTCCCGTTGAGGCGGAATAAAGTGCGGTTCTGAACTTAGACATCATGGTAATCAAGGTATTGTCGTTATATAAAATACCCTTCTTAGCGGCTGTCTCCCACATTTCTTCCTGTCTGTCGCTAAGCTCCATTTCGTCCTTGTCATCGTCTGTTAGGAAATGGTAATCCTTATTAGGTTTGTCGTCTACGAGATCATACACATGCTTGATTAATTCGTTGTAGTCCTTGACGAAGTCCTTTACAAGGTCGGTAATCTTACTCATATCACGGCTAACTTCAACTTCAAACTTTGTTCCCACCTCTGTAAGTGAGTTAAAGCTAAAGGTTGTACCGTCAACTGTGTAGGAATTCGAAGCTGTTTCAACCTCAACGCCATTTATGTCAAGCTTAAGGTTAGAGCCTCCTGTAAAGCTACCGCCGCCGAAGCCTAGTGCCGAGAGTAGAGGATTGCTTTCATCTATTTTAATATCGGCAGAAACCCCATAATCTTTAGTAGTTATCTCAAATTTATTTGTTAAAGATGAGAACGCCATAGTTACATTTGCCTTTGAGGAGTTAACATAAGACATCATCGAGCTTATATTCATGGAACCGTCGAAGGAGAAGTCAACGCCGTTGATATTCATGTTGTACTTAGCATCGCTTACCATTTTGCCGTCTGCATCATAAGTAGCTTCTACATCGGGTGTTAAGCCAAGCTCTGAAATCTTAGTTGAAGTTGATAGGGTATTTGAAATAGCCTTTGTATCCTCAAAACCAAAGTTGTAAGTACCTGAATCAAAGGTTGCCGCAAGCTGTTTATAAGTTTTATTACCCTCTGTATCCTCTGTATAAGCTTTGAGCTCAATATTGCTGATTGAGCCGTCAGCGGCATAAGAATAATTCGCTTCAAGTTTTGTGCCGTCGCTAAACTTAAGGTTCTCGATTTGGCTGTTTAGATAAAATGGATTAACAAAGCCTGTTATCGCGGTTCCTGAATTAGCTCCGTTATCAGTTTTATATTGTTCAATAAATTCATCTGCGGTAAGCCCGTCAAAGCCGTTCGTCACATAAGCCTCATACTCATGATACCCGAGGTTATAAAACATTTCAGCCTCAGCAACTACAACCTCCTCACGTCCTTCAAAGGCACCTGATGCCGCTTTAAAATCGTCTAGTGTGTTACCATCTGTTTCCATCCATACATTAAATGCAATGTATTCATCGGAACCCAACTTGCTACATTCGAGCTTATCATAAGCCGCCTCAGCTTCTGTTTTATATTTTGCTGCCCACTGCTCATCCTGCTTTGCTGTGAGAGCACTTTGGAAAACATCTTTCTGAGCATCGCTCATATTATCCCAGTCATCTTCATATGAACCAGTAAGCTTATAATAATCATCTGCATCTATAAAACTTGCATACTGTTCGCCGAGATAATCCTTATATGGACCTTCTTTTACCAGTCTCTCAAATTCCATGTAGAGCGAATCCTGGAACAACTGGTCTGTATCGTCCTTACCTAAAGCAATACCTCTTTCATCGAAGCCTTTGCCCTGGTCGGTAAACAAACGGTCAAATGAATCCTGCGCCATTGCGGTTAGTTTTAAGGGCATAGTCTGACCATCTATCGTTACATTAATAGTACTGGTGGTAATAAGTGTGCCGCTACCTTTTTCATCAAAGCCTTTTACAAAATCTACTCCCAGATTAAGAGAATCTTTAAGCTCAACGCCGTTTGAAGTTGTGATAGCCTTCTTTTCGAGTGAGTTGAAAATATATTTGCCGTCGCTGTCCTTCTTAACCGATACGGTACCTGCGCCGTCATTGGTTTTACCAAAGGCCTCGAGTGACTTATTGATATTTGCTTGCACCGCTTCTTCAGAGCCGCCCTTGAACGAAATAACCTTCGAAGTACCGCCGACTGTAACCTTCATAGCGTAGGTAGCGTTTGCATCACTATAATTACTTAAGTCTACGTCGTTCATAGAGTCTAATGCTTGACCTGAATACTTCGCCTGTGTGGCAACAGCCTTAACCTCAACCTTGTAATTTCCGGGGATTGCACCTGAGTTTGTGGAAACCTTAACACCTGATGGAGTTTTTTCAACGCCGCCCGTGCTTACCTTTGCGGAATATTTGTTGAAGCCAGTGGCACCTTTAAGGTATGAGCCGCTGTTTAAAATATCGAAATATTTATCCTTGAATGCTTGTACCTTGTCGATTACACCTCTGTAAGCTTCTTGCTGTGCCTCAAGCTTCAGCACCTTACGTTGGTTTGTTGTAATTTTTAGCTTAGTTGCAGCCGTCATAGCATTAACTATAGCTTCTGTATCAAGTCCTGAGTTAAGACCGCTCATTCTGAGTGCACTGCTTTTTCCTACAGTGGACATATACAATCATTCCTTTCTGTTATGTCAAGTAAATCGACAGTTTATAGCTTTGGTAAATTCTTTAAAAGTGCATCTAAAGCCGATTTAGCAATAGCCTCCGATGACTCACGGTTTGCATTTTGGGTGTCTATAAGCTCCCTGCGGACGATTTTTACTTCCTTAGGTGCCTGAATACCTATTTTTACCCTGTCCTTCGAGATTTCGAGGATTGTGATTTCGATATCCTCTGATATGATTAAACTTTCATTATTCTTACGGGTTACAACCAGCATTATGAAGCACCTTCTTCCGTTTCGTTACCCGAATAGATGGGTAAACGAAATTGATAGTCTTGCGGAAGGATTACCTGCATACCGATTTTTTCGTCCTCGTTAATAATAATCGGAGACTTCATATTGACGGTCGTCTCTCTGAAATTGCTCGGAACCTTTGCGATAACTAGGTGACGCTTTTTCGAATCGTGGTTAAGCTTTAAGGTTTCCATTTCGTTGTCGCTCAGATAAGTCTGATAATGCATATCTATAAGTGTCGGGTCGAAAACAATAAAGCAGGGTGTAAGCTCATCTATACATTGCAGCCACATGGGATAAATATTATCGCCGAGTGGTGAAATAAGTGCAAATTTTCGAACTTCTTCAAAAGCAAATACACCAACAGGGAACTCATAAATCTGTTCTTCGCTGACTTCAAGCTCTCCGAAATCACGAGTGTTAATTTTTATCATATTTGTTAATCAATCCCTTTTTTTATCCAGTAGTATTAAAGATAGGTTCAGGCGGGTCATAATTTGGGTCCGCGCTTCTCGGTACATAAATAGGGTCTCCGACGTATTCAATCTCAATTCTGGGTCTCTGCTTTACTACAAACTCGATTGAGCCAGGCTTAAACTGAAGCTTTGAGGGCTCAATATTCTGCCAGTCGATGTTCACGTCTGCCATATCATAATTGATATTAAGCTTACCTTTATCGAAGGTTACATCTGCACCTGTTTTAGGGAGAAACTCCATTACTGTTTGAATTGTTGCACCAGCACGGTTATTTTGAATTGCTATTTCGCTAGGCTTAGAACCTCTTGCGAGGGAATTTCCCTCGTTTACAATTTTGGCAACACCCTCATAAGCAATCTTTATGCCTTCGCCTGCCTCTTTTTTGTTAAAATCTGTGGAGTTATAATGTCCGTAACCTAAGCTCGAACGGGCGGCATAGGTGTCTATATTGATTTTAGCCGGCTCAGCTTCAATTTGAACACCGCCATTATCCGTAGATACCTTTATCTGCGGCTTCGGTGCATTCGGATTTTGAAGCGAACCCTTTACAATATTAACTTCTATTGAAATCGGTACAGAAGTAATACTTAGTAAGTTGGTATCCATTGATTTAACCTCCCATCCATGGAATAAGCTTTACGGTTACATGAAATTGAATATACTCATCGGAATAATCTGTGCGCTCATCTGGAGTGTTGCGTTATAAAGTGCATCCATTACCTTCCAGTTGGTGATTTCGGTACCAAGGTCGGTATATTCGGTGTTATTCTGCTGTTCTGATAAAGTATATAAGCTGTTTGTAACTCTGTCAAGGTTGAAGTCTATAAATTCGTCCTTATTACCTACATCGGCAATTTTTAATAAAAGATTAGTCTGAATTTTAAAAAGTGCATCTGCGTATTTCGCCGCTCCCTCCTTGTCGCCGCTTCTGAGACAAGCAGCCGCATCAAGAGTAAGCTGAATTATGTTGTTTGAATATCCTACGGGTGTTTCGGTGAAATCCGCCTGGTCGTAATTTACAAAGCTCGGGTCGGTGGTTTTCTTAAGCGGTGTATTCTCGAATGTAAGCCCAACATCTCCGAGTACCGTGGTGAACGCAACTCCGTTATCCTCAACTTTTATTGTGTTTACACCAAAAGCGGATTCTAAGGCGGTATTAAGATTTGAACGGGTATCGTCGTTTGTTGCGCCACCGCTGAAGGTGATGGTTTTCTTGGTGCCGCCTAGTGCAACATCGAGGCTGTAGCTTCCGCCGTCAACAAAGCTATTAAAATCAAAGGTCGTAATCTTATCCTTAAGTCCGCAGCCTAAAACCTCAGCGCCATTAAAGGTAACAGGGAAGGCTGATTGCGGGTCCACGCTGCCGTCCTCTAAAAGTCTCATGCCAATTCCTATATCTGTATAGGAGGTTGATGAATAAGGAAACAGGCTCGGGTCCTGATAAGCGTTAACAGACTTTCCGTTATAAAATACAGTGCTGCCACCCGCTGATTTTTCGATTGTGAAGGCGAGTGAGTCGTTGTTTGTGCCGCCGAAGATTTTTCTGTCAGCGACAACCACATTCATAAGACGCACCATCTCATCGGCATAAGTATCAATCGTATTTGAAAGTATTTGGTCCTCGTCATTGCTTTGCGTTCCATTTGCACCATAGATAAGCTTTTCATAAGTGCTTTTTATTAAATCCGAAACACTGCGCATTGCGGTTTCCGCATCTGCATAGATTGATTTTGCGGTGTTTAGGTTATCCTCGTAGGTCTTGAACTCGTTCATAGATTTACGAATTCTTAGTGCCCTTGCAGCATTAATTGGGTCGTCACTTGCTCGGCTAAATCTCCTGTTTGAGGTGATTTTATTCTCCGCGGTGTTTTTATTAAACATGCTGTTTTCGAGGTTTTTCGTATAACGTCTTACGATTGTGCCACTTGTTATTCTCATAAGAATCAAATCCTTTCTTTTCTTATGCGGTTGAGGCTATTATAAGCCTACACGTCCCATGTTGTTTATAATTCTATCAAGACATTCATCCATTGTTGTCATGACTCTAGAGCTTGCGTTGAACCACTTTTGGTAGGTCATCATATTGATACCCTCCTCAGTGTCTGATACACCTGACACTGCATCTCTGGCATCAAGCAGGTTGTTAACTGTGTTTAGTGTTGTGTCATATTGTTCGTCTAGGAAGCTTATTCCCTGACCTATTCTGTTCGTTAAAAACTGTACATATTCTTGTAAGCTGCCCTCAAAGTCATCGGCACGTCCAAACCTTATGGAATTATTGATTGCGAGATAAAGCTTATTCGAATGACCGCCGTCCAGGTTAGGTGAATATTCCCAAGCGCCTGTTTCGGCGTTCTGAATACAGCCTATCATTGTGGCATCCTTCATCCATTCATCAGAAATGCGTATAGTCGATGCGTTAATGGCACCTCTCTCTAGTACATTTCCTTGTTCGTCGTATACGTCGTTAATCGAGCCAAACATGGCTCTTGAGCTGTCGGTTTCGGTAACACCGTTAATCTGATTTAATAGTCCTGAGAAGCCTTGTGCAAATGCATCAAGTGCCTGCTTATAATACGGAATTCCGTATTCACTGCTTTGATAGGAATTAGCATAAGGGCCGTTTCCGTTTACTAAATCCGTGTATGCTTTAAGCTCGCCTGATTTTATATTAACTGAATCTCCGTTTGTGAACTTTAATACTGCAGAATTGAAATTTTCGTAATCCTTCATTATAATCTGTTCGAATTTACTGCCGTCTATAATCTTGGTGTCACCCATGAATACCTTTATGGTACCGTCGGTGTTATTTTCAACGTGAATGTTACCTAAATAAGAGAGCTCATCAACCAGCAGATTTCTTGCATCTATAAGCTCGAGAGGACCATACTGCGAAACGGTATCGCCGCCCTCTATGTCACCAAGCTCAGTAGCACGGTATTCACCCGTAATGGCCTTGTTGTAGCTGACAATTCTTGAAATCAGGTCGTTTGTGTTGTCAACTGATGCGGATAATTCGTGTATATTATTTTCGAGAAGTCTATCTAAGTCCTTTGAATAATTGTTGAGCATTGTCGTGATATTATATGCCTGGTTACGTACGATGCTCGCAAGCTCTGAGTTGTCGGGAGAGTTGGTTGCATATTTTGAAAGAGCAGAGGTTAATGTCTGCATAGCTTCGTCGAGACCAGTGTTCTCGATACAGTCGATTGTGGTTTGAACCTCACGAAGTATTTCGCTTTTCTTGCTAGTCTCAGCAAGATAGCAGGACATATCACGAAAACGCTTGTCTATGTATTCGTTTCTTACCTGTGCAACCCCGAATGCACTAACACCCTGCGCTGCAAGCGAGAGCTTTGAGGTTTTTGACTGCCAGTAGGAGTTTGCATTAAGATATAATGAATTTGTGTCAACACGTTGTCTTGTGTATCCCTCTGTTTTTGCGTTGCCTAGGTTGTGACCTGTTACGTCTAATGCCTTCTGTGCAACCTGAATTGAACGCTTTGACACTTCTAATCCTTGAAATGATGAACGCACAATAAACCTCCTTTATGGCTATATTAAACGGTGCCTATAATATCGCCCGATATTTTATGAATTTTCGTTCCCGAGTTATCGTAGGTATCGCTGCCAGTAAGGTTAGCGTCCTTTACAAGCTCGGCTTGAACCTCAAGCTTTCTCTCAACTAAATCAAGAATTCCCTCGTTTGTTCTTTTGATGAAATCAATGGAATCATTCATCGAGTTTATATAAAGCTTAAATTTGCCTTTTAAATTCTCAGGAAATTCCTCATAAAGCATATCAGAGGTATAGTCGTTGTAGCCAAGCTCACTTAATAGTGTCAGCCGCTTGGCTTCCATCGAATTACCTCTCATAACCAGCTTTTGTTCTTCTGTGAGTGAATCAAGCAGCCAAACCAAATCATCGCCGACTACCTTCTCCTGTTTCGATGATAAGAAGGTCCGAAGCTCCGAAAAATGCTTGTCATACTGCTCTAAAAATTCGATAATTCGAGTTGCCGTTTCATAATTCATAAGTCTACCCCAGGCTTAGGAATTGATGATAGCGTCAGCTATGGCATCTGAATTTACCGGACAATTATCACCGGCATAGGAAGCCTGAAGCTGTTCGATACGCGCTGCGCTTGCGTCTTTGCCGATATCCAAAGCTGCGTTCGCCTTAGCAGCCTCAAAGGAACTCGAATAGTCAAACTCGAGCTTATCAACGTTTTCACCGCCGACACGTCCGCTCTTTTTGCCTTCGTCCTTTACAGTTCTTGTGTTAGCAACAGATTTGTAGGCGTTGATTCTGTTGTTGTTTAGATTTTTAATCTCCATAATGCACTCCCCTTGAAATATTTACTCAAAATTCTTAAATTAAAACATGAATTTGTTGTTTTCATTAATTCTATCATCTATTATATCGTATAGCTAGCGTAAAACTTTAGCTTTTTTTTGAAAATATTGTGAAAGAATTGTGATAATTTCGTGAAACTTAAGCTTTTTGTTCGAGCAGGCATACGCAATGCGCTCCAATGCCTTCACCTGATAATCCCAGTTTTTCCTCAGATGTAACTTTAATACTTAAAAAGTTCACAGAAAGTTTACAATTAGCCGCAAGTTTTTCCCGCATTTGGGTGATATACGGAGCAAGTCTCGGTTTTTCGGCGACGATTGTTATGTCAATATTTCCTATAATGTAGCCGTTTTCATCAATTAAGCTGATTACCTTTTCGAGGAGCCTGGTGCTGTCAATCCCTTTATATATGTTGTCTGTATCAGGAAAATGCTTTCCGATATCTCCCAACGCCAATGCACCCAGCAGGGCATCTATAAGTGCATGTACTGCCACATCAGCATCGGAATGACCGAGCAGTCCTAGCGGAAAGTCAATCTCCGTTCCGCACAGGATGAGCCTCCGATTTTCCGCAAACCGATGAACATCATAACCGTGTCCTATTCTAATACCAGACATACAATAATCTCCGTTTTCTATATAAATTAACGGGCGAACACTGTCCGCCCCAACTGTCATTTATTTATATCGTCTGTTTTGCCCAAAAATAAAGAGCCTCGGCTAAAATTAAGTCCTCAGGTGTTGTAATTTTAATATTATTATAATCTCCGTCAACGATATAAACGGGCTCGCCGATAGCTTCAATTAGCGAGCTGTCGTCGGTTATAGTCTCCGAATTCATTGAGAGGCTATTTTTAAGTGCCTTTATATATAGCCCCAGCTCAAAAACCTGCGGAGTCTGAGCGGCAAAAAGCGTTCTCCTATCAGGAGTATCTGTAATTTCGTTGCTCCTAGCAATTTTTATTGTATCTTTAACTGGAACAGCGGGGATTGCGGCTCCATGATTTTCCGCCATAGTAAAAACATCGTTTATTAATTTGGGGGTTATAAATGGTCTTGCACCATCATGTACCGCTATATATGATGTTTCAATCGGCAGCTCTAAAACACCGTTCAAAACAGATGAATATCTGTTATCACCGCCTTCTATGACCTTATAAAGCTTGCTTATCTTATATTCATGGCACAAGGAATGGATTTCGTCAATCATTTCAAATTTAGTGACGATAATAATATGATGTATTTTTTCGGATTTTTCGAGAGCGAGGATTGAATGAATAAGCACAGGTATGCCTCCGATTTTAAGCATTTGCTTATTTTTTCCGTTCATACGGTTAGAGCTACCGCCAGCCGCAACAATTACGGTGTTTTGGTGGGAAAGCACAGCGAGCCCCAGCCGTTTTTTTTCAAAACGCTGAAGCTCATTCGCTATGTTTTCTAGTTCGACTTTTTCATGTTCTCTCTGATTTGATTTCATATATATTCCGTAAATTTTATAAGCTTAATCGTCGGACAAGGTCTCCTTAGGTGCTTTACCGCTTGAGTAGTAAATAATTACGGTTTCGCTTTCCTCAATGTTGATTTTATCACCTATTTCGGCACTGCACTCAATTACATAGTCCTTCTTAACATCTGCGCTGTCCTTTTTAACCGTTTCGTACTTGATGTTGAGGGCTGTCAGCTTTTCGGCATATTTTTCGTAGGTCATGCCAGTATAGGAGGGGAGAGCAACCATTCCCGCACCCTTGCTGACCTTAACGTTAAGCTCGGTTCCGTAGGTAACCTCGGTATCTGGTTCAATATCCTGCTCGAAAATTATACCTTCTTTATATTCGTCGTTATATTCGTAAGTGGGTATTATCTTTAGAAAACCGTATCCAGCACTGTTTTGAATAACATCATAGAACCTATTTGTGAAGTTCGGTACCAGATACAGCGGGTCGTTTGAAATAACAGTTTCGGGTTTTGATGCTTTTGTAGTTGCAGCTGTGGGAGCTTCTGGCACAATGGGAAGGGTTGCGATTGCTGCCTGCTCGTTTGTATCCACCGCATCTCCTGTCGTGTACATATCAGGAG
>JAVBPL010000080.1:0-10158 GCA_031549645.1 Ruminiclostridium sp.
CAGTCCATAAGAAATTCTGCCGTAAATCATGTTACGGCAGTGTATTTCATTTCTTTTTATTTTTTTCGAGCGTTTTCTTCAAATACTGCCCTGTGTAAGATGCGGGATTTTTCGCAATCTGTTCAGGCGTTCCCTCAGCTATAATGTATCCGCCTTTATCGCCGCCCTCAGGTCCTAGATCTATTATATAGTCTGCCGTCTTTATCATATCAAGGTTATGCTCTATGACAACTACAGTGTTTCCACCCTCTGTCAGCTCTTGCAATACATCTACAAGTTTATGAACATCGGCTGTATGGAGTCCCGTCGTCGGTTCATCAAGAATATATATTGTTCTTCCCGTAGAACGCTTCGATAACTCAGTAGCAAGCTTCACTCTCTGGGCTTCGCCTCCTGAAAGCGTCGTTGCAGATTGACCGACTTTAATATAGCCCAGTCCTACATCGTATAAAGTTTGTAGCTTTTTCGAAATTCTCGGTATGCTTTCGAAGAAGTGATAACCCTCCTCGACAGTCATTTCGAGAACGTCATAAATACTTTTCCCCTTATATTTTATCTCAAGTGTTTCTCTATTATATCTTTTTCCCTTGCAAACCTCACATGGCACATAAATATCAGGCAGGAAATGCATTTCGATTTTAATTATCCCGTCACCCTCACACGCTTCACAGCGACCGCCCCTGATGTTAAAGGAAAAGCGTCCCGTTGAATAACCCTTCATCTTTGCATCAGTCGTTGCAGCAAAAATATCTCTTATATCGGTGAAAAGCCCAGTATAAGTAGCAGGATTTGACCTTGGAGTTCTGCCAATTGGCGATTGGTCTATATCTATTACCTTATCAAGATTTTCCACACCCAGTATACAGTCGTGCTTACCGGGTCTTATCCTAGCGTGATTAAGCTTTCCTTGTAAATATTTAAAAAGTATTTCATTTATTAGTGAGCTTTTACCGCTTCCAGACACTCCAGTTACGCAAGTGAAAACACCCAGCGGAATTTTTACATCAATATTTTTAAGATTGTTTTCGGCGGCACCCTTAACCTCAAGGTATCTGCCATCGCATTTACGTCTCTTTTTAGGTATCGGTATTCTTTTCTTGCCGCTTAAATACTGCCCTGTTATAGAATTTTCACAGTTAATTATGTCGTCAATTTCACCAGCACAAATAACCTCTCCGCCGTGAACACCAGCACCTGGACCTATATCCACTATATAATCTGCGGCATACATTGTATCCTCGTCATGCTCAACGACTATTAAGGTATTGCCGATATCTCTTAAATGCTTTAAAGTAGCAATCAGCTTGTCATTATCTCTCTGGTGCAGTCCGATACTGGGTTCATCTAGGATATAAAGTACACCCATCAGCGAGCTGCCTATTTGGGTTGCAAGCCTTATCCTTTGACTTTCACCACCCGAGAGAGTACCCGCAGCACGCGAAAGGTCAAGATACTCAAGCCCAACGCTTTTAAGAAAACCCAGTCTCTCCTTGATTTCCTTTAAGATTTGGTCGCCGATAAGGAAATCCCTTTCGGTAAGCTTCATTTTTTCCACAAAATCGAGGGCATCAACAACACTCATTTTACAAAGTGTACTTATATTAATATCCGAAACAGTTACCGACAAGGCTTCTTTATTAAGACGGTCTCCATTACAAGATGGGCAAAGCACATCACTCATAAGCCCTTGTATTTCGTCCTTTGAGGCATTGCTGCTGGTTTCCCTGAAACGTCTCTCAAGATTATTTACAAGCCCCTCGAAATCTGTCTTGTATTTACCGTGCCCGTCCTCATAAGAACGAACAACCTCAATTTTTTCACCGTTGGTGCCATACAGGATTACATTAATCGCAGTTTCAGATAAGTTTTTAACGGGAGTATCCACCGAAAAACCATAATGCTTTGCCAACCCATCAAAATACATTTGTGCAATTGAACCATCGGCGTAATTCCAGCCAGATGCTTTAATTCCGCCATCTCTAATCGACAACTCTTTATTCGGCATGATTAAGTCGGGATCTATTCTCATAAATGTACCAAGTCCTGTACACTTTGAGCAGGCTCCGTAAGGATTGTTGAACGAGAACATTCGAGGAGACAGCTCCTCCATGCTCACTCCATGTTCAGGGCAGGCATAATTTTGCGAAAAGTGAAGCTCTTCGCCATCTACTACATCAACAAAGATGATACCCTCTGTAAGCGTTCCCGCGATTTCGATACTATCAGTAAGACGGGATTTAATCTCATCTTTAATTACAAGTCTGTCAACAACTACCTCAATCTCGTGCTTCAGGTTTTTATCAAGTGTAATTTTTTCAGACAGGTCATAGATACTGCCGTCAATCCTTACTCTTACATAACCCTGACGACGCACCCCATCAAGCTCTTTAATATATTCACCCTTTCGCCCTCTAACAATGGGTGCAAGTATCTGAACTCGTGTTCCCTCTGGAAGCTGCATTACCTGGTCTACTATCTGGTCTATTGTCTGTTGTTTTATCTCTCTGCCGCAAACGGGACAATGTGGTATACCAATTCTCGCATATAAGAGCCTCAAATAATCGTATATCTCGGTTACAGTTCCTACGGTTGAACGAGGGTTTCTTGAAGTAGTTTTTTGGTCTATGGAAATCGCGGGTGACAAGCCCTCAATACTGTCAACGTTAGGCTTTTCCATCTGACCGAGAAACATTCTGGCATACGAGGACAAGCTTTCGATATATCTCCTCTGCCCGTCTGCGTAAATAGTGTCAAATGCTAGAGACGATTTTCCTGAGCCCGATAAACCAGTCATTACAATAAGCTTATCTCTTGGCAGCTCTATATCAATATTCTTTAAATTATGCTCTTTTGCGCCCTTAATCACAATCTTGTTGTTTATCATTTTAATTTTCCTTACTTTTGGAGTTCTACTATTAAATCTCTATAATATGCCGCTTGCTCGAAGTCTAGTATTTTTGCCGCTTCCTTCATGAGTCCCGAATATTTCTTAATCATAAGCTCACGTTCTGATTTAGTCAGTTTCTTTTTCTTTACATCGCCCGAGGAGTCCTTTGAGGATATTTCGAGGACATCACGGACGCTTTTAATTATAGTCTGCGGTGTTATTCCATTTTTTCTATTAAATTCTTCTTGAATTGCACGTCGGCGATTGGTTTCACTTATTGCGTTTTCCATTGAGCGGGTAACCTGGTCAGCATACATTATGACCTCACCATCGGCGTTCCTGGCTGCACGTCCTATGGTTTGGATAAGGCTTGTTTCGCTTCTTAAAAAGCCCTCTTTATCAGCATCAAGTATAGCCACCAGCGAAACCTCAGGTAAGTCAAGTCCCTCACGGAGCAGATTAATTCCTACAAGAACATCGAATTCGCCAAGTCTCAAGTCGCGGAGTATTTCCATACGCTCCATCGTATCAATATCATGGTGCATATAACGCACCTTGATGTCATATTTTTCTAAATATCGAGTTAAATCCTCAGCCATACGCTTGGTAAGCGTGGTAATAAGAACTCGTTCCTTTTTTTGGGTGCGCTTATTTATTTCAGAAAGCAAGTCCTCAACCTGTCCCTCAATAGGCTTTACGGTAATTTTCGGGTCCAACAGTCCCGTAGGTCTTATTACCTGTTCGACAATAACACTTGAGCGTTCTTTTTCGAAGGGTCCTGGTGTTGCAGAAACAAAAATCGCTTGATTAACCTTAGAGTAAAATTCCTCAAAGTTCATGGGACGGTTGTCATAAGCCGACGGCAATCTGAAGCCGTATTCCACTAGATTTTTCTTTCGTGCGGCATCTCCCCCGAACATTCCTCTAATTTGAGGTAGAGTTACATGGCTTTCATCAACAAGCAAAAGGAAATCCTTCGGGAAATGGTCCATTAGGGTCATAGGTACACTCCCTGGCTCTCGTCTCGACAAAACACGGGAATAATTCTCGATGCCCTTGCACATACCGATTTCACGAAGCATCTCAATATCATAACGTGTCCTCTGGGCTATTCTTTGCGCCTCGATAAGCTTATGCTCGGCAGTAAACCTTTCAACCTGTGTATTCATTTCTTCTTCTAGGTCATCAAGTGCTTCTTCAAGATTATCTGCGCCTACTATATAGTGCGTAGCGGGAAAAACAGCAGCGTGCGAAAGCTGTACTCTGGGATTTCCTGTCACAACCTCGAATTCCGATATACGGTCAATTTCATCACCGAAAAACTCAATCCTAAGTGCCGTTTCAACAGGGTTACCTGCTGGGAACACCTCGATTACATCGCCTCTGACACGAAACTTACCTCGTGTGAAGCTTAAATCATTCCTCTCGTATTGTATGGTTACAAGCTTCCGCATAATATCCTCACGAGAAACAGTCATGCCTTTTCTGATTGAAAGCACATTGTTTCGGTATTCCTCGGGGTCACCAATACTATATATGCATGAAACACTCGAAACAATAATAACATCTCGTCTCTCGGCAAGCGAAAACGTTGCAGAGTGACGAAGCCTGTCTATTTCGTCGTTTATTGCGCTATCCTTTTCAATATAGGCATCAGTTGAAGGGATATAGGCTTCAGGCTGGTAATAATCATAATAGCTGACAAAATATTCTACTGCGTTATTCGGAAAATATTCTTTAAACTCGCTGCAAAGCTGTGCTGCAAGCGTTTTATTATGAGCGAGTATAAGAGTAGGGCGGTTTACATTCTTAATTATATTTGCCATGGTAAAGGTTTTACCCGAGCCTGTAACACCCATTAGTGTTTGTTCCTTGAGCCCGTCCAAGATGCCTTTTGTTAAAGTGTTAATCGCATCGGGTTGGTCGCCAGTCGGCACATAATCAGATTTTAACTCAAATTTGTCCATTTACATTCCCCATATATCTGGTATAGTATGATTAAAACGCATTGACCAAACGCCGTCTCGTCCGACAATAACATGGTCAACAAGCTCCACTTGCATATTTCTAAGCGTTTGCCACAGCTTATAAGTCTCATCTATATCCGCACGGGACGGCATTGAGCTGCCCTGCGGATGATTGTGCGTGATAACCACACGACTGCTCCTTGTTTCAAGCAGCTCTCTTGCGATAACACGGAAAGGAAGCTCTACCTTGCCGGGCGTTCCGACACAAATTAATTTATCGTGTATTACAAACAAATCATCGGTGAGGAATATAAGCCTAATTTCCTCATTCTCAGCAGCAATATAAAGTGCTTTGCAATAATCGCAAAGCTTGTCCTTCTCGTGAACGCTGGTGTTAACCTTATACTCATTCGCAAGATATAGCTTTGCAAGGCTTCTGAAAAAGTAGAACATACTCGCAGTATGCGGTCCCATTCCGTCAACCTGTACAAGCCTGTCATATTCTGCATTAATAACGTTATTTAGTGAGCCAAATTCATTAATCAGCTTGTGGGCGATTTCATTAGTATTAACATAGGGCAAGCTATAATACAGAAAATACTCCAGAACCTCATAATCATCTAAGCCCTCAATACCGTTCTTGAACAGCTTTTCTTTCATTCGCTGTCGATGCCCAGCATGAAGCTTTTTATCGTTATCGGTTAATTTCGCCATATCAGAAGCTGTAAACAGCACCGTTATCGGCTCCTGTAACCATCGAAGCATATCTCTTGAGATACCCCGAAAGCTCCCTCTCCAGTATAACAGTATTCTTCTTTCTTTCCTCGATAATATCCTCTGAAATTAACAGCTCAATACTTCTTTCAGGAATATCAATCTTTATCCTATCGCCAGTTTCGACATAGGCTATAAGCCCGCCGTCGGCCGCTTCAGGGGATACATGTCCAATTGCAGCTCCTCTGCTTGCACCGCTGAAGCGGCCGTCAGTTATAAGTGCTACCGTTCCGTCAAGCCCCTTACCCACAATTGCCGCTGTGGGGGCAAGCATTTCGGGCATTCCAGGGCCGCCCTTGGGCCCTTCATATCTGATTACAACCACATCACCTGCTATAATTACATCGTTCATTATAGCATCAACCGCTTCCTGTTCAGAGTTGAACACCTTTGCGGTTCCAGTAAATTTCATCATTTCGGGCTTAACAGCACCCTGCTTTACAACCGCGCCGTTTTCGGCTATGTTGCCCTTCAAGATAGCAATTCCGCCGTCTGCACGAATTGGTTTATCTATTAACTTGATAAACTCACCGTCAGCACTAGGTGCCTTTGTAAGCCTGTCCCCTTGTGTTCCTGAAACAGTTATAACATCCTCGTGAATTAGTTTCTTCTTTGAAAGCTCCTTTATAACTGACTGTATTCCGCCAACTGTGCCTAAATCCTCAATAAACACTTCACTTGCGGGGTTAAGCTTTGAAAGCTGAGGAGTGCTTTTGCTTATTCTATCTATGTCAGAGAGTGTTATATCTACCTTTGCTTCCTTTGCAATTCCGAGTAAATGTAAAACCGTATTTGAGGAAGCACCTATTGCCATATCGGTAGCCAGCGCATTCTCCATATTAGCCTTTGTTATTATATCAAGCGGTCTTATGTTCTGTGCAAGCAACTCCATTATTTGTTCACCCGCTTCCTTTGCAAGTCTCCTGCGAGCACTTGAAACAGCAGAAATGGTTCCGTTGCCTGGGAGTGCCAGCCCTACCGCTTCTGTAAGGCAGTTCATTGAATTTGCGGTATACATTCCTGAACATGAACCGCAGGTCGGGCAAGCGTTGTTTTCAAAATCCATTATATCATCACTAGTTATTTCGCCGTTCTTATACTGTGCAATAGCTTCGTAAATTTCGGAATAGCCTACTCTTTTACCCATTACCTTACCAGCATTCATCGGGCCGCCCGAAACAAATATTGAAGGTAAGTTCATTCTAGCTGCCGCCATAATCATACCAGGCACTATCTTATCGCAGTTCGGAATAAATACTACTGCATCAAGAGGGTGAGCCGTAAGCATAACCTCTATGCTGTCGGCTATAAGCTCTCTTGAAGCCAGCGAGTATCTCATGCCCTTATGATTCATAGCGAGACCGTCACAAACACCTATTGTGAAGAATTCAAACGGTACGCCACCTGCATTTCTTATGCCGTCTTTAACAGACTTCGATATTTCGTGAAGGTGGGTATGCCCAGGGACATAATCACTTGCGGCACAAACTACTGCAATAAAAGGCTTTTTCATTTCGCTGTCGGTTAGACCGAGAGATTTAAGCAACGCACGATGCGGAGTACGTTCAACCCCCGATTTAATTAAATTACTTCTCATTTCCATTTTCTACATCCTTTTTTCAATTAATTTGTTTTTAATCTTAAACGTCCTAGCATGGCGGCACCTATGATACCTGCATCATTCCCAAGACTGCATATTACAATTCTGGTTTGCTTTGTATTTTTCTTTGAAAAGACACTACAGCCGACCTGTTCACGTAAAGGCATCAACAGATTATCACCCTCATTACACACTCCGCCGCCGATACATAAAAAATCGGGCTGAAAAATATTAATTACATTTGCAATTCCTATACTTAGATACTTTATGTACCTTTCAACGACCTTTTTACCTGTGCTATCACCGAGTCTTGCCGCATCAAATGCGGTTCTGGCACTAATTTTACCACGCTCTTTTTTGAGCTCACCGATTACAGAGGTTGGGTTTTCATCTAAAGCCTCGGCTGTCATTCTTATAAGTCCCGTTGCTGATGAAAACACCTCGAAGCAGCCCTTTCGCCCGCAGGTGCAGTCAGGACCGTCAACCTCAATTACAGTATGCCCAAGCTCGGCACCCGCATAATTTTCACCGTAGAATAATTCACGGTTTATTATAATTCCCGAACCTACGCCTGTTCCTAAAGTGATTGTAACCGAGCTTTTCGCTCCCTTCGCTGCCCCTGCCAAAAATTCGCCGTAAGCTGCAACATTCGCATCATTATCGACAAAGGTCTGTATTCCAGTTTCTGCTTCAATCTCCTTCTCAAGCGGCACCATATACCAGCCTAGATTGTTTACAAACTCGACTATCCCTGTTCTTATGTTACAGGTTCCTGGACAGCCTATTCCTATCCAAGCAATATCGCCCTTTTCTAAGCCGTACTCGATGACAATTTCGTTTACGGCTTTTATTATATCATCACGCACTTCCTCGTATGTACGCTTGCTATCTGTTTTAAACGATTTCTTGAGTTTAATCTCAAAATTATCTGTCACTATTCCCACAGAAATATTTGTTCCGCCAATGTCAACTCCGATACTAAACATAACGTACCTCCGTTTAACCTTGTCATATTATTTTCGTGAAAATTACCTCTGCCTTGCCTTTTAAAACATATTTTCCATACCCAGCAGGAACGAAACAACTCTCGCCTTTTTTTAACTTAACACCGTCGATTTCACCCTCACCGCTAAGAATTAACAGACTGTTGAACGACATATCGTCACATATTAATTCAGCCTTTTCGTCAATCTCAAGCCTGCTAACGTTAAAATATTCCGAGGTGCTCAAAAGCGTTTCTGTGTATCCATCTTTCCGAATAGGCTCACCTATGCTTTTTGTGCCGTATTTTGGCGGCATAAGCTCAGTTACCTCAAGCGCCTTTTTTATATGAAGCTCCCTTGGTTTCCCGTCGGCACCCATTCTGCCGTAATCGTATATTCTATATGTGGTGTTTGAATTTTGCTGTATTTCGGCGATTAAAATACCTTTACCTATTGCGTGCAGGGTTCCTGCTTCTATAAAGAATACATCGCCTTTTTCAACCTTTACATTATTTGCAACTTCAGTTAAGGTGTTGTTTTCTATTCTCGTTTTAAATTCCTCTTTAGAGATGCTATTTTTAAAACCGTAAAGCAGCTCAGCATTAGGCTCGCAGTCTACGATATACCACATCTCTGTTTTGCCGTATTCGTTTTCAGTACGAAGTGCATATTCATTATCGGGATGCACCTGCACTGACAAGTTATCTCTTGCATCTATAAGCTTAATGAGTATCGGAAAATACTCAAACCGTTCGCAGTTAATGCCTAATATACTTCTGCCCGCTTTATCGATATATTGAGATAAAGTCATTCCTTGATATTCGCCGTTTGAAATTACACTTTCGCCGTCCTTGTGACAACTAAGCTCCCAGCTTTCAGCAATTGTCGCCTTATCAGAGACCTTGCCGTACTCTGTTTTAAGCCTTGTTCCCCCCCATATATAATCCTTGCAAGGCGCCATAAGCTTAATCGGATATGATTTCATAATAAGCCCCATTTCATTATACGTATTCAATAGAGTATATCATAATATATAGACAATTTCAATATTTTTTGCTATACTATATACAGTATTTTAACGGAAGGAAGGATTATATGGACACGAACTTAAAAAAAATCAACGAGTTAAAAATTTTAAGCCTAATCAGTGCTCTAGAGAAGAACAATATGCAGGGCTTTTATGCAAAATCCAGAGATGAGCTATACGAAATCATCGATAGCTTAATCAAGAGCGACAAAACAATAACCGCAGGCGGTTCAATGACACTCTACGAAAGCGGTGTCATTAAGTATCTGCATGATAAATATGATGGAGTATTCAAGGACAGGGATTTGCTCCCACCCGAACAAAGAGGCGAATTAATGCGGCAGGCTTTCACGATGGATACATTCCTAACTAGCACCAACGCTATCACCGAAAACGGTGAGCTATTCAATATAGACGGGAACGGAAACCGAGTAGCTGCCATGATATTCGGACCTAAACAGGTAATTGTAATCGTCGGCGTAAATAAAATCGTAAAAGATGCAGTTGCCGCATACGAAAGGGCAAGAAGCATTGCAGCACCCGCAAACTGTGTCAGACTTGACAGGAACACGCCTTGTACATTAAAAGGAAAGTGTCAGGACTGCCGAAGCGAGGATAATATATGCAGTGCCCATGTACTTATGAAACGCCAAATCACAAAAAACCGTATTAAAGTGATTTTTATGAATGAACAGCTAGGATATTAAGTTATATTATACCATAGGCACACGTTTCAAGGCATCTTTGTACGTCTTGCTTGTGTGCCTATCTCATAAACCTAAAGGTTTATGAGTCACGTAGTTATTATACCATAGGCACACGTTTCAAGGCATCTTTGTACGTCTTGCTTGTGTGCCTATCTCATAAACCTAAAGGTTTATGAGTCACGTAGTTATTATACCATAGGCACACGTTTCAAG
>JAVBPL010000058.1:0-57971 GCA_031549645.1 Ruminiclostridium sp.
CTTGCGAATTTGTTCAAGTGGCGGCTATGGCGGAAAAAGCATTGATTACACTTGAAAGGAAATACAATGAAAAATTGTAAAGAATCCATCTGCCTCGCCAATGTAAACGGTGAGTGTGCGGTTGAGGAGTGTAAGGGTGTTCATGTGGTGTTTAATAGGACTAATAAAATCATCTCAAAAACCATAGGTCAATTCACAGGTTTGACAGATAAAAACGGAATTGAGATTTACGAGGGTGATTTTGTAGAATGTAAAAATTGGGAATATAACATTTTTTATGTTTTTTATTCTGAACATTTTCATAGATTACATTTAATGCCGCTATCAGACGGCAGAATGAAAAATGAATACGCCGAATTGGGTGTACACATATTTGAATGGATTTATCCTAAAAACAAACTTGAAATTATAGGCAACATTTACGACAATCCAGAGCTTTTGCAAGGAAAGGATGATTGATATGAAACGATTAACCGTTTACGATGAATACGGAAACGCTGATATTATAGGTGTGGATATAAGCGATTTACAACAGACGTATAGCTTTAAAGAATTTAATCTCATTACAGATGCATTAAATAGGCTGGCGGCTTACGAGGACACAGGCAAAGAGCCGAAAGAGATTTATGATATGGCGAAAGCCGAAGCCGCTTTGGAAAGGGGTAAAAATGAAAACTAATTGCTTTGCTGAAACAGATGCATATAAAAGCGGTTGTGCAGTGTTAATTGAAAAGCTGTGCAATAAAAGGAAATGCCCGTTTTATAAAACCGAGGAGCAATACTATGCAGATTTGATAAAATATCCTGTTAAGAATAAAAAATATCTTACTTAATTTGTGGAGGAGCTATGCGAGATTACCAATGTATAAGAAACAACCCTTATAAAATGCCGCACGACTTATTTAAGCAGGTAATATACATCATCAAGGATTATGACCGCATAAAAACGCAGCGTTTAGAAATTTTACATAGCTCCCCTGTAAGTGATGGACAGCCGTATCAACGGAACAACTCGTCACCTACGGAAAACAAAGGTATTAAGCTTGCTATGCTTGAGGAACGTTGCGAGGCAGTGGAGCAGACAATAAACTACATGAATGGTAAATATGCGATTACATGTACCAGGGAGCCGTTTGACCCGCTTGAAGCGTTTATCAAACGTGAGATGTTTGATTACTTTCGAAGTAAGCCAGGTAAGGACACTGCACCTTCATCTAAGACCTGGCAGCGGTACAGAAATGAGTTTGCATATCATGTGGCAAATAAATTACAATTAATTTAAAATATTTTTATAAAATGTCTCTTTGGGAAAAAATCAAGTGGTATAATGGATATAGTGAAGAAATATATAAACACCCCACGAAGCAACGATAGTAGTCGAAGCAGGTGGGGTGTTGGTGATTGTTATTCTGGTGATTTACATAAGGCATCAAGGGTTAACCCTAAAACAGAAGCGAACTTCTCAGCTTTACTAATTGGACAGTCCTTTCGCCGTTCAATATCCTCGATGGTGCGTATAGGTATGTCGGTTAGTTTTGAAAAGGCTGGAATAGAATAGCCTGCTTTAATCCTATGCTCTTTAAGGTATAGCATTTACTTTTTATCCTTTCTTTTGACAACGAGCACAATTATAATTACAGACAATATAATTGATGCAGATGATAAAGCGATTTGTAGTACATCTAATAACATAATATTATTGACAATGGCAGTCAGTCGTGATAAAATAAAGTTGAGGGAGCAGGAGTGTTCCCACTCCCTCTTAACTTTACTTGCTAAGCATATCAACGAGCTTTGTTATTAAAGTGATGATGTTGCTTAACAGTGTCAGAATTGCGGTTATGATTGCGAGCTTTGCGAGGTTGCTATCTTTACCGCTTTTCTTTTTATGCTTTGCCATTGCTTACCTCCTTTCTGTAATTATATTATACCACGTAAAAACGTGGTTGTCAATGCTTTTGTTAAATATTTCAAATAATTTTATTATTTTTAAGCTCTGCGACTTAGGTTGCGGGGCTTTTGTTATAAACAATTGGAGGTGTTGCCGTTTGGCTAAGGGTAAATATGAATACTGGTTAACGTCTGATGGCTTAACACTTCTTGAGGCGTGGGCTAGGGACGGCTTAACTGATGAGCAGATAGCTCATAACATGGGAATAAGCACAGTAACTTTATATAGTTATAAAAACAGTTATCCTAACATTTCTAATGCCCTAAAAAGGGGTAAAGCGGTTATTGATATTGAGGTTGAAAACGCTCTTTTAAAGCGTGCCTTGGGATATAGTTACACCGAGGAAACAAGAATACTCAACCCTGATACACAGTGCCTTGAGTTGACAAAGGTTGTCACAAAAGAGGTTGTTCCTGATACTACGGCACAAATATTCTGGCTTAAAAACCGTTTACCCGAAAAATATAGGGATAGGAAAGATATAACTGTCGAAGGTAATCTTAACAACCCTTTTGCGGAAATACCAACCGATGACCTAAAGGAGTTCATCAAAAGTGAATAGAAGCCTAATCCGTCTCGGTGCAAGGTGTGAGCTTGCACGCAGGGACTTTTTTTATTATTGTAATCTAAAAGCTCCTGACTTTTATAAACCAGAGCGTAGTTATTTAGTCGAGTTTTGCCATACCCTACAAGAGTTTTATAATAGCGAGGATGAGGTGCTTATCATTAATGCGCCCCCTCGCCACGGCAAAAGCCGAACGGTTGGCTGCTTTGTTGAATGGGTACTAGGTAAGGACAAAACACAAAAGATAATGACTGGTTCATATAACGAAACATTGTCGACTACGTTTTCAAAGGGTGTGAGGGATACAATCGCAGAGGTTAAAGCCGATATAATGAAACCTGTGTACTCCGATGTGTTTCCAGGTGCAACCATAAAGCATGGTGATGGTGCCATGAACCTGTGGAGCTTAGAGGGTGGATATAACAATTACCTGGCTACATCGCCGACGGGTACAGCGACAGGCTTCGGTGCATCGCTAATGATTATAGATGACTTGATTAAGTCTGCTTTAGAGGCAAATAACGCCGATGTACTTCAAAAGCACTGGGACTGGTTCACGGGGACAATGCTTTCTCGATTAGAGGAAGGCGCCAAGGTTATTATCGTAATGACACGCTGGCATACTCTTGACCTTGCAGGTAGGGCACTAGATTTTTACAAAGAGACTGGTGCGAAGGTTAAGCATATATCATATAAGGCTGTACAAGATGATGGCTCTATGCTTTGTCCTGAAATACTCTCTCGTAAAACCTATGACAATAAGGTAAAAGCTATGGGACTGGAAATCGCTGAAGCTAACTTTCAGCAGAACCCTATTGACATTAAGGGTAGGCTTTATAGCAGTTTTAAGACTTATGATAAATTGCCTGTTGATAACAATGGGCAGTGTTTATTTACGGCAATTAAAAACTACACTGATACCGCCGATACTGGCGATGATTACCTGTGCAGTATCAA
Organism: Ruminiclostridium sp.; assembly: GCA_031549645.1. Classification (GTDB taxonomy): domain Bacteria; phylum Bacillota; class Clostridia; order Oscillospirales; family Ruminococcaceae; genus Ruminiclostridium_E. The sequence goes on from JAVBPL010000058.1 coordinate 3,474, forward strand.
TTACGGGGTATATAACGGTGAGGCTTATGTGCTTGATGTGTTATACACAAAGGACGGTATGGAGCTGACTGAGCCTGCTACAGTTAAGCTGTTATATGACGGTAAGGTCAATGTCGCTGATATAGAGAGCAACAACGGCGGTAGGGGATTTGCTCGAAGCGTAGAAAATATCCTGCGAGTGCAATATGGTAGTAATAGGACGATTATTAATACATTCCATCAGGGTAAAAATAAACAGTCTCGCATACTTAGCAACAGCACATGGGTAATGGAACATATCTATTTTCCAATTAACTGGGCTGACAGGTGGCAGGAGTTTTACGAGGCAATGAGCCGTTATCAAAAAGAGGGCAAGAACGCCCATGATGATGCGCCAGATGCAGCGACAGGAATAGCGGAAAAGATTACAGGCGGAGACCTGTTTAGCTTTATATAAGGGGATATTATGACAGAAACAAGCAGAATTAACATGATGATAAAAGCCAATGCGGGGATTTCCGAGATAAAATTTATCGAAAACGAAATCGCTCGTTGGAAGCGGTCGCCGCAGCGCAAAGCTATGCTTGACGGTGAGCGGTATTATAAGGGCGAGCATGATATACTTAAACGCCGCAGACAGGCAATCGGCGAAGGTGGCACATTACAAGATATCAATAATCTGCCAAACAACCGCATTGTCGATAATCAATACGGTAAAATGGTAGACCAAAAAGTTAATTATCTGCTTGGTAAGCCATTAACATTGGATACCGAGGAAGCATACAAGAAGGTGTTATCCGAGGCGCTCGATAAGCGGTTTAATAGGCTTATGAAATGTATATGTGAGGATAGCGTTAACTGTGGTATTGCCTGGCTGTATGTGTATTACGACGAGGACAGCAAGCTTTGCTTTAAGCATTTTGCACCTTATGAGATACTCCCATTTTGGGCGGATAATGAGCATACCGTGCTTGATATGGCTGTGAGAGTGTATCCTGTTGAGGTGTATTCGGGTATGAACTTACAGGTCGTCGAAAAGGTTGAGGTATACAAGGACAGCGGCATCGAGTATTATGAGTTTAAAAATAACTGCCTTGTTCCTGATGAGGACAGAAAGCCTATATGCTATCTTACAATAGAGGAAAAGCCGCATAATTGGGAGAGAATACCACTAATTGCTTTTAAATTCAATAATAAAGAGATACCGCTCATAAACAGAGTTAAATCGCTTCAAGATGCAATCAATACGACTTTATCAGATTTCGAGAACAATATGCAAGAGGATTATCGCAACACTATTCTCGTTCTTAAAAATTACGAGGGGCAGAATTTAGGGGAGTTTAGACAAAATCTTGCTACCTACGGAGTTGTTAAGGTGAAAGCACAGGACGGTATTGCAGGCGGTGTCGATGCGCTTACCGTTGAGGTTAACTCGGAAAACTATAAGGCTATACTGGATTTACTTAAAAAAGCCCTTATAGAGAATGCTATGGGGTTTGATGCTAAGGACGACAGATTATCAGGTGCACCCAATCAGATGAATATACAGTCGATGTACTCCGACATAGAGCTTGATGCTAATAATACCGAAACGGAGTATCAAGCGGCGTTTGATGAGCTTTTGGAGCTGTTAAATTGGCATTTTAACAATATGAGTAAGGGTGACTTTACTGGTTCAGACGTGAACATCATATTTAACCGTGATATGCTCATGAACGAAGCCGAGATTATACAAAATATAAACGCCTCTATGACTATTTTATCGAGAGAAACGCTTGTGGCACAGCACCCGTGGGTAACTAATGTTGATGAAGAGCTTAGGCGGTACGACGAGGAACGACAACAGGAGATTTCAACCGATTATAAGGACGGTTTTATAAATGGCAACACCGAATAAAAGCTATTGGACTGACCGTATGCTTGCGTTAGAAGCTGCAGAGCACAATAATGCCAGTATAGCAGCAGAAGCGTTAAAGCGTGAATATGATAAGGCACTTCAGGAGCTTGAAGCGAAAATATCTGTGTGGTATCAGAGGCTTGCGGTAAATAACGAAGTTTCAATCGAGCAGGCTAAGCAGTTACTGTCAGGTAAAGCCTTGAAGGAGTTTCACTGGGATGTTGAAGAATATATTGCCAAAGGGCAAGAGATGGCTTTATCGGGTAAATGGATTAAGGAGCTTGAGAATGCCTCTGCCAGGGTGCATATTGACTGGCTTGAAGCACAAAAGATACATATAGAGCAAACAGTACAAGAGCTTTTCACCAAGCAGCGTGACAATGTTACCGAGCTTGTAAAATCCGCTTATACTGATAGCTATTACAAGAATAGTTACGAGATGCAAAAAGGCTTAAATTCGTATTTCAACGTAGCAGAGATTGACATAAAAAAGCTTGATAAGGTGCTTGTTAAGCCGTGGACGGCTGACGGTAAGACGTTTTCCGATAGGATATGGAAACAGCAGAACGATTTGACAAACGACTTGCAAACCCTATTCACTCAAAGTGTACTTACAAAAAAACCACCTAAAGATGCAATAAACGCACTAGCGGCTAAGTATAACGTTGCAAAGAATAGAGCTGCGACACTTGTTTATAACGAGAGTGCCGCATTTGCTCAAATGGGGCAGGCGGAGGCGTATAAGGCTTTAGATGTGGAGTATGTCGAAAATCTCTGCACCCTTGATAGCGCAACCTGTTCCACCTGCGGCGGCATGGATGGTATTGTTATCAAAAGTAGTGAGCAGGTTATGGGTGTTAATGTACCTCTATTTCATGTTAATTGCCGGTGTACGACAGTGCCATATTTTGACGATGGGTTCGCCGAGGGTGAGATGAGGGCGGCACGAGATGAATATGGTAATACGATTTTCGTTGAGGGTATGAAATATTCGGAATGGAAAGATAAATACGTTGACAAACCCAAAGAACAGCGGTATAATGAATTTAAAGAAGCTACTTATAATGAAATAAAAAAGGACTATCCTCTAACTGTTAATAAAGGTCAGCAGGATAAGCACATTATTGGTACAAACAATTATATTGAGGGGCGCAGTACACTTGAAGCGAATCCCCAAAGCTTAATAGATTTATACGCTGGTAAGGCAAATCCGATTCAAGCAAGAAACGGCGAGTGGAGTAAAAGAGAACGCTTTATACACACAGATTATATAGGTGAATGTGTTCTTCAAAATGGGGATATAATTAAAACTAAATCGGGAATTATACATTATTCAAAGAAGGGTTTACATATAGTTCCCGCTAAACCAGAATAGAGGTATTTATATGACAAAACAAGAGTTTTTAATTAACATGGAGAGTTGTTTCGGCAAGGAGATAACAATAATTTGCACTGATAATCAGACATTAACGGGGATATTAACTGGTTATACCAGTGAGCTAGATAACGAACCCGATGGCGAAAGCATAATAATTGACGATGGTCCCATTCCTTACGAAATCTTTATCGATGAAATAAAAAGTGTTGAGGTAAAGTAATTTAATATGCTCAGCTTGGCAATAAGTCAATCAAGCACTGTACATTTGTATAGTGCTTTTTTGTATACAAAAATTCGCCGTTTTGGTATTTATGGGCGTTAAACATAAAGACGATAAAGCGGACTAAACCGCAAAAAATGTATTGAAAGGGAAAATACTATGAACAAGGAACAATTTGTGAAAATCGGGCTCACAGAAGCTGATGCAGAAAAAGCGGCGCAGGCTTCAGCGGACGAGCTTGAGGGTTTCATCCCCAAAACCCGCTTTGATGAGGTTAACGAGGCGAAAAAGAAGCTTAAAGCCGACATAGCCGAAAGGGATAAGCAGCTTGAGGAGTTAAAGAAATCAGGTGCAGAGGGTGAAAATCTCAAAGCCGAGATTGAAAAGCTGCAGACCGAGAACAAAGCCAAGGATGAACAGCACCAAGCGGAGGTTAAAGCACTCAAAATCGAGAACGCTTTGTCTGCCGCTCTTACAAGCGCAAGTGCGAAAACGCCTGCAGCGGTAAAAGCAATGCTTAACCTCACCAATGCAGAGCTTCAAGAGGACGGAACCGTGAAAGGCTTATCCGAACAGCTTGAGAAGCTTGTTAAAGACGAAAGCACGGCGTATTTGTTCGCTAAGGCAGAAACAAAGCCTCCCGCATTTAAGGGTGTGAAGCCTGGCGAAGCGAGCGACGGTGTGGCGAAGCCTTCATCTATGATGTCGTATGAAGAAATGGCGGCAATAATGGAACAAAATCCAAACGCAGATATTTAATCTGCACAATTGAAGAAAGGAAAAATTAAAATGGCGAAATTTGATGCAAAATCATTTAACGAAAGAGCATTCGGGAAGTATATTGATACCGTTCCCAAAATCAAGAAAAACGAGTTGGTGAAATCCAAGGCTTTACAGCCGAACAGCCAAATCAAACAAGCGTTTAGTGGACAGACTGGCGTTGTATATGCGACTATCCCCATGTACGGTAGAATTGATGGTACACCGTTAAATTATGACGGCAAGACAGATATTACAGCTACAACCACTACTACATACGAAAGAGGCGTTGTTGTAGTTGGTCGTTCAAAAGCATGGGTGGAAAGCGACTTCTCGGAAGATGTAACGGGCGGCGCAGGCTTCATGTCAAATGTTGCAAGACAGGTTGCTGAGTATTGGGACGAAATCGACCAGGATACGCTTCTTGCGGTTCTCGAAGGCATTTTCAGCATGACTGGTGCAAACAATCTGAAATTCGTAGAAGGACACACTCTTAATATATCGGCATTAGCTGATGATATGAATGTTGTTGGTGCTTCTACCCTCAACACAGCTATTCAAAAAGCAAGCGGTGACAAGAAGTCTAAGTTTACCATTGCAATTATGCATTCTGCGGTTGCGACTAATCTTGAAAACCTAAAGCTTCTTGCTTACATGACCTACACTGATGCTCTCGGCATTGAAAGACAGCTTGAATTAGCAACCTGGAACGGCAGAGTGGTTATTGTTGATGATGGAATGCCGACAGAAGATATTGATGCTGTGGAAGCAAGCGGCACGGAAGGTCAGACTGGTTACATTCCTGCACAACCTGCATACACCAAATATACAACCTTTATTCTCGGCAACGGTGCTTTCGATTATGAGGATATAGGCGCAGAGGTGCCTTATGCAATGACAAGAGACGAAAAAACTAACGGCGGTCAGACCTATCTTTACAGCAGACAGCGTAAGGTGTTCGCACCCTATGGCATAAGCTTCACAAAATCATCTATGCCAACCAATTCGCCCACTGATGCGGAGTTGAAAAACGGCAGTAACTGGGAATTAGTTCATGATGGCGGAACTGGTGCGGCAAGAAAGTACTTCGACCATAAGGCCATTCCGATTGCAAGAATTATTTCAAGAGGATAAAAAATGATTGATAAGGTAAAACAACTGCTCACAGCTTTAGGTGTCGAGCTTACGGAAAGCGATGATTATATTATATCCCTTTGCGTCAACAATGTTGAAGCGGAAATTAAGAATTTTTGCAATGTATCTATAATTCCACCAGAGCTTGAGGACTTTATTGTAAATCGTGTCGCAGGGCAGTATATGAAAATGAAAAAGGACAGCGGGCAGCTTAAAGGCTTTGACCTTGATATGGCTGTAAAGTCTCTTAAAATGGGTGACACCGATATTACTTATGCGGACGGCTCTCTGACAGTTGAGCAGAGGCTCGATGACCTTATCAAGTGGCTAATCGGCAGCAATAGTAGCTTGATAAAATACAGGAGGTTATCATGGTGAAATCGCTTCTTGATATGCTGACAGACACCTGTACCGTTACAGAGTATATTAAATATCAGAAGCCAAATAAGGCGACGGCGTTTAAAGAGCTTGTGGTGCTTGAAAATTTGCCTTGTCGGTTATCCTTTAAGCAGATTACGGCAGTTGGCGACGGCATGGCGCCTGTACTCTCGCAGTCGGATAAGCTGTTCATTGCACCTGATGTTGTAATTAAGCCTGGGAGCAAGATAACGGTTTATAGAGGTGATACTGTGACGGAGTATAGCAACTCGGGGCAACCTGCGGTTTATCCTACTCATCGGGAAATTGCGCTAGAACTGTTTAAGGGGTGGGCGTAGTGGGTTGTGATTTTTCGGAGATTAAAAATCTATTTAATGATTTTAAGAAAATGGAGCAATCGGTACAAAAGGATTTAATCGAAGCTACTGGTAAAGAGCTTGCGGCAAGAACACTTACAAAGGTTATTAAGTTGACACCTGTTTTTCGTGGAAAAGGCGATATATATCAAGACAAAGACGGCGTAACTAGACAAAAAAGCTACAAGACTGTTGAGTTCACAACAAAATCGGGTCAAGCTGTTAAGTTTAAAGTTAAGCGTTCAAAACTTGGTATCGGCGGTACGCTTAGACGTGGCTGGGTAGCTAAAACCGAGATAGAAGCGCAACAGCGAAAGAACGATAAACCTGATGCAGACGATATTATGAAAGCAAGCAATGGTGTTCAGGTTGGAGCCACATATCAGATTGAAATTAAGAACCCTGTAAGTTATGCCCCTTATGTTGAGTATGGACATCGCACTAAAAAAGATGCTTCATGGGGTAATGGCTCTCGTGAATTTTCGAGGACGGATACTGGTGTAAAACAACTACAAAATAAATCTAGCGAAGGTTGGCAAAAGGGACACTTTATGCTAGAAAATTCAATGGACCAGCTAAGGCAGCAAGCCCCACAAATCATCGAAAAGAAAACAGACGATTTTATCAAGAAGGTGCTTAAATGATTAACTTAATCCGTGATGGAATAACAACAGCATTGTATAAACAGTTCAGTGATGAATATCCCGTATATACCGAAGATGTTAAGCAAGGTTTTGAAGCACCTTGTTTTTTTGTGTCTCTTGTTAGAGGCACAGCAAGCCCTTTAATATCAGACCGCAAGCATCACACACATTTATTCTCTGTGCAGTTTATTTCTAGTGGTGAGGAGCAGAACGAGCTTTGTAATGATATGCTCTACGCTTTGTATGAGTTGTTAGAGGTTATTTCGGTAGACGGTGGATTAATCAGAGGCACAAACCTAGAGGGCAACATCTTAGACGGGGTGGTTAATTTCACTGTTAATTATGATTTCAATGCAGAAAAAATCAAGCCAAAGCCCGACACAATGAGCAAAATCAAGGTAGAAAGGATTTTAACAAATGAGTAAAGCAAAGACAGAACCCGACAATAGCGAAGCGGTGGCAACAGAAAAACCCATAATCGTAACGCCTGCGTTTACAAAACAGCAGATACTTGCCTCGGGTAAATACGCCGACAACAGAGATGTGTTGTCTGTTGTGCTTAAAGACGGCAAGAAGTATACAGAGCTGCAAATAGAACAGCAAATAAAAGAATTTATGGGAAAGAAGGTTAAATAATGGCTTTAGGCGGAGGAACATTCATCACGCAAAATAAAACACTTCCAGGTGCGTACATTAATTTCGTGTCAACGTCCCGTGCAAGCGCTGCACTGTCAGACCGAGGTGTCACAGCTATGGCATTTTCACTTGACTGGGGTGCAGATGACACTGTTTTCGAGGTAACAAGCGAGGATTTTATTAAAAACACCCTAAAGATTTTTGGGTATTCATATACCGACGAAAAGCTTAAGGGCTTAAGAGATTTATTCAAGAATACCAACACACTCTACGCTTACAGGCTCAATACAGGCGAAAAATCGACCTGTGAATACGCTACGGCTAAGTGTTCGGGTATTAGAGGAAATGCATTAAAGCTTATAATTGGAGCAAATGTCGATAATCCCGAGTTATACGACATGACACTTTATCTCGGTTCCGAGATAATTGATGTTCAGACCATAAGCGCCGCTTCGGAGCTTGTTGACAACGATTTTGTCATTTGGAATAAAGAGGCGACTCTTATTGCTTCAGCGGGTGTCATATTCACTGGCGGAACAAACGGCGAAGTAATGGCTGGCACACATCAGAAGTTCTTAGAAAAGATTGAAAGCTATGCTTTTAACGCATTGGGCGTTGTCACCGAGGACGAGATTATTAATCAGCTTTATGCAGCGTTTACAAAGCGTATGCGTGATGAGATGGGCGTTAAATTTCAGGCGGTGGTTTATAACTACGCCGCAGACAATGAGGGTGTGGTTAACGTTAAGAACTGCCCCGAGTTATGCTACTGGGTAACAGGAATAATCGCAGGGTGCGGGGTTAACGCCTCAAACCTCAACAAGCTGTACGACGGCGAGTATGACATTCCTGTCGATTATACACAGTCACAGCTTGAGACGGCTGTCAAATCGGGCGAGTTTGTACTGCATAAAGTAGGTGGCAGCTTGCGTGTATTAATGGACATTAATTCGCTTGTATCATTAACAGCCGAGAAGAGCGCAGATTTCAAGGAAAACCAGACTATTAGGGTTATCGACCAAATCGCAAACGACATTGCGGCTATTTTTGTAAATAAGTATCTTGGAGTAATTCCTAATGACGATGCGGGGCGGGCGAGCCTGTGGTCGGACATTGTTAAGCATCATCAGGAGCTAGAGAGGCTCAGGGCGATTGAAGGCTTTGATTCTGCAAGCGTTATAGTTGAGCAAGGCGATACGAAAAAGTCAGTAATGGTTACCGATATGATTACACCAGTAAACGCTATGGCACAGTTATATATGACTGTGTATGTACAATAAGGAGGGTAAATTAATGGCAATAATGAACGCTAAAGACGTTTTGTCGGGTTCGCTTGCGGATTGTTATGTAACTATTGATAACAAGAGATACAAGTTTATGCAAGCGACGAAAATTGAAGCAAAGGTCACCAAGAATAAAGCCGAGGTGTCGATACTCGGCAAAACTGGTAAAGGCAATAAAGCCACAGGTTGGAAAGGAACGGGTTCGGCAACCTTTCATTACAATACTTCTATTTTTCGCAAGGTTATGGAAGATTATAAGGATACTGGCAAAGACGTATATTTTGAAATGCATATTATCAACGGGGATAAAACCTCCGCAGCGGGAAATCAAGAAGTATTTTTATACGGGTGTAATATTGATAGTATGATAATCGCAAAATTTGATGCAGGCAGCGATACATTATCAGAGGACATGGACTTTACGTTTGAGGACTATAAAATGAAATCATCATTCAGTTTGCTTGCTGGAATGGTTGAATAGAAAGGAATATATCATGGGAAATTTATCAGTATTTTTTGCGGAGAATGCAATTAAGCCGGAGAATGTTAAGATAAGCGTATCAAATCGTTTTTTAGACGAAAAAGGCGAGCCTGTTGAATGGGAGCTTCGCCCCATTATGACAGCCCAAGATAATGCGATTAGAGCAACATCGGTAAAAACAGCTATTAAAAACGGTAAGGAAGTCACAGAGTTTTCTTCCGATAAGTACTTAGTCGCTCTCGCCGCAGAATGTGTCGTTTATCCAGACCTAAATGACAAGGATTTACAAAACAGTTACGGTGTGTTAGGAGCGGAAAACCTGCTTGAAGCCATGCTCCTACCAGGCGAGACAGGTGAGCTTACAGCTAAAGCACTCGAAATAAACAGATTTGCAAAACCAATGAAAGAAATGGTCGATGAAATAAAAAACTAATAGATGAAGGCGACGAAGAAACGGTTATGTCTTACTGTTGCCTTCACGAGTTAAATATTATGCCGTGGGATTTTACGCAGCTTGACCGTAAACAGCAAGCTGCGGTATACGGAATGTTATTATATAAAAACGAGCAGATAGAAGCGAGACGTAAGGAAGCCGAGAGAAACAGGGGGTAAGCAATTGAATTATAAGGCAACGATAGGAATTGTTAATCAAGTATCGGGACCCATGAAAAATATAATACAGAGCATGGATATAGTTTTAAAATCCTTTGAGTCTCTCGACATCGCCTCAAGGTCTGCTTTGGATTTATCGCATATAAATGAAGCTAGGGATATACTCGCTAGAACTAACACGGAAGTCGACCAAATGACGGTAAATTGTGCAAGAGTAGCAGAGGAAGAACGGCGTATGTCTGAAGCTGCGATGTCGGTTGAAAACAACATGAGAGCGGCAAATGGCTCTGCTCAAGGTTTACTTAGCACTGTAAGGAATATTGCACTTGCTGCAGGCGGAACTACTCTTATAAAAACCGCTTTTTCAACATCAGATGTTATGGCGGGTATTAATGCACGCCTTAACCTAATTGAGGACGGCAATATAACGGCTTTAAAACGCGAGATACTCGAAACATCGAACCTTGCAGGTATGTCATATATGGATAATCTCCAAAGCATGACAAGACTAGGGCTCCTTGCAGGGCAGGCTTTTGCGGATAACAGCGAAATAGTACGGTTTACTGATTTGATGAATAAGAACTATATCATATCGGGTGCTTCCTCTACTGAGCGTTCTAGTGCATCGTATCAGTTATCACAGGCAATGGCGTCTGGACGGCTACAAGGTGACGAGTATAGGAGTATCATAGAAAATGCTCCCTTGCTTGCACAATCAATCGAAAATTATATGATTTCCGAAGGCTTTGTCGGTACCATGAAAGAATGGGCTAGCGAGGGTATGCTCACATCGGAAGTGATTAAAAATGCCCTTTTTGCAAGCGCCGACCAGATTGAGCAGCGTTTTTCTGTTATGCCTATGACTTGGGATAGAATATTTACTGTTGTCGGTAACGATGCAGCGGAATCATTCACGCCAGTGCTTGACGGGATTAACCAACTCGCCAATGATGATGAAATCGAAAAGATGCGGAAGTCGGTAAAAGATACTTTTGATAGTCTTGCCGATGCATCACTTGGGGTGTTGAATGGAACAGCAGATTTGCTTAAGGGGGTTTATAACGGCTGGAGTGTTTTAAAACCTATAGTGTTAGGTGTTACTGGTGCGTATGTATCTTTTAAGCTTGTGCATGGAGCGTTAAGTACGGCAATGAAAGTACAGAACGCTATAAGGGAGATAGAGCAAGCGCAATCTATAAAATCGTTATTCACTAAGCAAGCAGAAACCGCAGCCACAGTAGCACAGACGACAACCACCACGGGACTAACTACGGCAACTGTTGCACAAACAACAGCGCAAACAGCACTTAATGTAGCAATGCTGGCTAGTCCTGTCGGGTGGGTGACTGCTGCCGTAGGACTTATAGGCGGCACTATACTGGGGTTAGTGTCAAATTATAACGCCGCCGAGGAAGCGGCTAAGTCGTGGGGCGAAACTAACCGACAAGAACTCCTTGACAGCATACGACAAATCGAAGACGATGTCAGCGATTCTCTTGTTTCTGCTGAGACGGCTGTCATGTATTATGAGCAACTTAAGAGCCTCGCAGAAAGCCCAATAAGAAGCAGTTATGTATATAATACAATGGAAGATATTGTAAGCGATTTACAAGAAATTATGGAAGTAGATTTAACTTCCAATTGGGATAGAAGCGAAGAGGCTATACGAGCCAATATGTCGGCATTGGAGGAACTTACAGAAAGTTATTATGATTATAGTATAGCTCAAGCGCATATTGACGCTTCAAAAGCGACAATGGATACGATTATTAAAAACAATTTGGAAAATGATAACGTTATTAATCAAGCAATGCGTGATTATTCCACAAATTTCGGCGAAATTTTAGATTTAACACAAAACCGTGAAATCTTTAATAATGATGATTTTAAAGAATATCTTGTAATGAAATCAAAATTGGGGATCGAAATAGAATTTGACGATTATAGATTAAATAGCAGCACTTATATTGGGATGTTAGAAGAACAGGGGCATTATTTAAGGGACTTTTGGAAAGAAGTGGGGCTACTTGATTTATCGTATGTTTTTAATGCATTTGATGCTCAAGACAACACCGCAGATAATGTTGAGCTATATAAGGACGAATTAGATAAATATGCAAATTATCGTGAAGACCTTAAGAACTCGGGTTATGGTAAATACATTGACGGTACAGCTAATAGCGTTGTAAGGCTAACAGACCACCTCAAAGGCTTCTCGAATCAACTTGCTTCGACGTATAACGACGAAATGGTAACCGCTATGCAGGCGCAATACCTTGCAAGGCAATACAATGACCTTGCAAGCTCAGTTGACCGCTCCGAACAGTCTTTTAAAGCCATGCAGTCAATCACAGCACAACTTAACGACTTAATACCCGATATGAACTTCGAGTTTGACGAACAACGTTATGCGATAGATTCTGTGGTTGGAAGTATCGATGAAGCAACGGCGGCATTCGGCAGATATGCACAGGCTAAAGCTATGGCGACGGCTATACAGGATAAGATGAGCGAGATATTTACAAACTCGCTTGAAGCACAAATACAACTCGATAAAACAGTATCTGACTACGGTGAGGACGACCCATATCTTGCACAAGCACAGGTTGATTATAAGGCTATTATGAGGCACAACCAAGAGGAAGCCGACGGTCTTATTGGTAGATTGATTGACCAGTATAGCATATTGAACGAGTGGGGCGAAATCATCGCCGGCAACACAGGTACAACAGCCAAAAACACAAGCAAAGAGGACTTGACCTTTATGCGGCAAATGGTAGAACGCAGTGCAATTGACAAGGCTACATATTCTGATTACAAAATTGAGATAATAAATCATAACACTATATCATCAAAAGACGAAGCCGATTATATGCTTGAAAAACTAGAAAAGCAACTTGAGGAAGGCGTATCAATTGGCAGTGAGGGGGTACGGCAATAATGGCATACACTATTTATCTTGGTGACCTTCAGCTCCCGATACCTCCCGACAAGATAACGCATAAATTCAAAAATCAGAACACTACCATAAACCTTATGAATGACAGCGAAATCAATATTTTAAAGTCTCCTGGGTTGCGTGACATTTCTTTTACGGTTCTGCTTCCAAGTGTTGATTATCCTTTTGCTGTATATCCCGACGGCTTTCATCGCAGTTGGTATTATTTCAAGAGAATAAAAAAGTTAAAAGAGGACAAAAAACCATTCACATTCACCATTTACCGTAATATGCCAAATAAAAAAGGAAAAAAGGAACGACCGTTATTTTCAACGTCGTTCCTTGTGTCACTTGAGGATTTTAAGGTTACAGAGAGTGCGGATTTGGGTTTTGACTTAAGCATAGAAATCAATCTTAAAGAGTATAAAAAATATGGCGCAAAAAGTGCAAAAATCATAAATTCCACAACCCTACAACCAAGTGAACCAGAACGCAGCACAGAGAGTAAACCCGAATATCAAACCTATACAGTACAAAAAGGTGATTGTTTATGGCTTATCGCACAAAAAACACTAGGAAACGGCTCACGGCACAATGAGCTATATGAGTATAACAAGGAGTTAATAGATAACGCTAACAAAGGGACGGGGTGCAGTGTTTACACTATTTATGCGGGGCAGGTTTTCACCATTCCGAATTGACAAAGCGTACTTCTAATGTTATACTAATATTCGACAAAGGTTGTACCAACCTAAACGGTTTATGGCAATGCAAATTGATAAAGAAATACTTATTTTATTTGCATTGCCTATTATAGGCGGTTAGCTGAACCCTCATCTTAACGGAAAGGGGGTGAGGCGCGTGCACGATATTATGATTATAGTTATGCTCTTGATTATATGTTATGAGCTTGATTACATAAGAAAAGGCATGAAAAAATAGACCGCCCGTCGAAAGATGGTCTATTTTTCATAGATTGATATTCGGCTAACCGTCTATGGTATAGCCTTTGTTGTATTTATATTATATGATATATTTTGGGGTTTGTCAAGGGGTATTGCCGTTTCATGAAAGCGAGTACTCATCACTAATTTCTGAAAATTTAAGGAATTAGGCTTTTTTCAATTAAGCAAAATCCCATTACATCTTCACAATGTAATAAAAATGTGTCTGCTCTCATTAATACATTCTGTGAATCCTTAAATATTGTTACATTTTCTAATATTACTGAACTACCATCGCCGATTAATTCAATGTTTTCAATAGAGTCAATGTAATATGTTTTTAAATCTGTAACAAGATTTAAAATATTTTCGTTTTCTGTTAGAACTTGTTTAATACGCTCATGTATATCGCTTTTTTTATCCTTTGATACAATAGATATTTGCCCCGTTACTAAACCAAACCCAGTCAAAAAACATAAAAATTGTTTTTCTGGTTCTTTTAAAGCTGTTCTAATAATATCTAGTTGTTTAATATTTATCCACTTAGAACTATATCTATCTTTTTCTAACTCGATGTTTATTGATTCACTATTATCAATATTTTGGGGTGCCGATTTAAGGATTTGAATTTCATTTTTCAATTCTTGCAAAGATTGATTTAATTCGATTACGGATTGCGATTGTTCTTTATAAAGAGCCTCATAATCAACTTCATCAGAACCACAACCACTTATAAGCATAACAATTGCAAGCAGAAAAGATACAACTTTAATCTTTTTTTCCATATTTTCATCTCCATTCAAATTGTTTTATTACATAATATCACATAATAATTAAGAAATCAACTTTATATTACAATAAATAAATATTCTTGTATTATTTTACCATTTTGTGATAGCTTTATTTGTGCAATATGTGGAAATATTAAAAACCTCTTGACAAACGCCCGTACCGATGTTATTATAAATGCACGGGCAAATGAAAAGAGGTGAAACAATGTCCCCTAAAGGTAGACCAACAACTAATAAAAAAACCGAACGTTTAGAAATTCGATTAGCACCTGATGAATTAGCTTTAATGCAAAGTTGTGCTGATAAATTGAAAATAACCAAAACCGATGTAATAAACAAAGGTGTAAAATTAGTTGAAGCTGAGATTGAAACCCCAAAAAAATAACACTAACCGCTCTCGTCGAAAAGTACGGAAAGTGTTATCCACCGACAAGTTACCTTATCTGAAATAATTATACATCAGATAGGCTTTCTTGTCAATCAAATTTGAAAAGGAGTCTATTTTTTATGACTAGAAAAACAGTAAAGCAAGCGGTAGAAAAGCTTAAAATCAATGAACATTATGATTTACGTTATAATCAAATTATAGAACTTGGCAATATTGATGATAAGTATGACATTATTGCATTAGCTTTTGATTATGGCTATCTACAAGGTAGTAAAGCAACTAAAAAACAATTGAGAGGTATAAAAGCATGAATGAATTACAAGTATTTAATAATAACGAGTTTGGTAAGCTCAATATGATTACCATTGACGGAAAAGAATATTTTCCAGCGACATATTGTGCGAAGGTGTTAGGTTATAAGGAACCTGAAAAGGCAATACGGACCCATTGTAAAGGGGTGTCCGTTTTGGACACCCCTTCAAAAGGCGGAAGTCAAAGGGTCAAATGCATTCCCGAAGGCGACCTTTTCCGTTTGATTGTTCGTTCCAACCTCCCTGCGGCGGAACGCTTTGAAAAGTGGGTATTTGATGTCATCAGTCAAACTAAAGAAACACTATATAAGGAGATATATGCATAATGAACCAACTACAATTAGTCAAATCCGATAAATTCGGAGAAATAGAGTGCGATATCTACTCTAACAATAATGAGATGTTTATGACATCGAGGCAAATTGGTGATTGCCTTGGCTATGCGGATCCACAAAAATCTATCGACAACCTTTTAAGCAGAAGTCCGTATTTAAAGAATAATGAATTTTCAGTTACCCTCAAATTGATGGGTACTGATGGAAAACAGTATAACACCCGTGTTTTCACAGAGGACGGCATATATGAAATAACCATGCTGGCGAAAACTGAAAAAGCAAAAGAGTTCCGCTCATGGGTACGTAAATTATTAAAATCAATCCGCAAAACTGGCACATACAACGCAAAACCCTCTCCCAACAAATCCCTTGAAATCAAGGAAACCAACGCAAGGGTGCGGTTATCTAACCAGTTCTTAAAGCTTTCGAAGGTTGACACCTTATCTAACGAGTACAAAAACATACTAGTTTCAAAAGCAGCGGAAGCTCTTACAGGCTTTCAATTGATACCATTACCACAAGCACAACAGAAGATGTACACGGCAAGCGAAATCGGGGAAATGTTCGGCATTACGGCACAAAAAGTAGGTATTTTAAGCAACAAGAACGGTATTAAAACAAGCGAATACGGCGAATGGTATCGGGATAAATCGCCTTATTCCTCTAGAGAAGTTGATTCTTTCCGCTATAACGATAATGCAATACAGGTTTTCAAGCAATTATTAAGCAGTTGAATACAAAAACCACTCTTTTACAGAGTGGTTTTTTCATGGGGAGGTGAACAATGAACGCATATATAACTATATTCCACGGGACTGAGACTTTTGTACCAAATGTTGTCGAGGGGGTGACGTGGGATTTAAGCAGACGATTGTCGCCAGGCAAGCTTACCTTCTCGGTGCTGCGGGACGAAAAGATGCAGATAACTGAGGGTGATGCAGTAAGCTTAAAGGTAGACGATACTTATTTATTTTACGGTTATGTCTTTACCCGAAAATATTCTAAAAACGGCATCATAGACATAACCGCATACGACCAGTTAAGGTACCTTAAAAATAAGGACAGCTTTTCATACGAAAACATGACAGCTAGTCAAGTAGTTAAGCTAATATTCGAGGCATATAAGCTTAAAATGGGGTACATAACAAACACGCAGTACGTTATCCCCATGCGAACTGAGGATAATTCCACCTTGTTCGATATAATCGGTAATGCAATGGACCTTGAGCTTATACATAAAGGTAATATGCTCGTGCTGTACGATGATTATGGCAAGCTAACGCTCAAAAACATCGAAGAAATGAGCGTTAACGTGGCATTTGACAGCGAAACGGTCAAAAAAGCGGATTTTTCGGTTAGTATTGATTCCGAGACATACAATCAAGTTAAGCTTATTCGAGACGGCAAAAACGGCAAACGGGAGATTTTCTTCGCCGAAAGCACGGAAAATATAAACAAGTGGGGTTGTCTGCAGTATCATGACAAGGTCGCCGAGGGCGAGAATGGGCAAGCAAAGGCGGAGCAATATTTATCTGCTTATAATAACAAAACGCAGAGCTTAAAGTTATCGGGTGTTTTTGGCGATTTGGCGGTTAGAGCAGGTTCAATCGTGTATGTTGATTTTACCTTTGATGAGGTTGTGATACCTGAAAAAATGGTTGTTGAGCAGTGTAGGCACTCGTTTAAAAATGACGAGCATACAACGGATTTGACGTTGAAAGGGTGTGATATTTATAGCTGATATTATTAATCTTGTCAAAAAAATTGCTGTGGCTGCCGTGCAGTCCGAAAAGCCCGTGGAGCTTTATACTAAAAGCATAACTGGGGTGTCTCCGCTAGAAGTAAAGCTTAATGATAAAACCACATTAAAGGGCTTACAGCTTACATCGCTTATTCAAGGCTTAGAATTAGGCGACACGGTATGTCTCGCTCGTGTACAAGGTGGACAAAAATATATTATATTAGGCAGGTGTTGTGATGATTCCTAAAGTATTAATCTCGGGGCAAAGCACAGAAAGCAAGCCTACATCTAACAAAACATATTGTCTTGACACAGAAAACCTGCGTGTCGTCGGCAAGGTAAACGACAGAGAAGCTTTGAAACAAGCCATAATGCTAATGCTTGGGGTTGAGCGGTATCAGAATATTATCTATTCAGATAATTACGGCGCCGAGTTTGAACAACTTATGGGAAAGCCGATTGAATACGCTCTCCCAGAAATAGAAAGACGTATCACAGATGCATTATCGATTGATAGCAGGATAAAGGCGGTAAGGGACTTTGAATTTGAGTTCAATAGAAATATGGTGAATGTAACTTTTTATATTGATTCAATCTACGGCGAAATAAATATTAATAAAGAGGTGATGATTTAATGTTTGAGGATAGAACGTACGAAAGTATTTTATCTGCGATGCTAAGCAAAGTATCCGACGATATTGATAAGCGAGAGGGAAGTATTATATACGATGCTTTAGCTCCTGCGGCTCTTGAGTTAGCTGTGGCATATACTAAGCTTGACGAGCTGCTGAACGAAACCTTCGCCGACACCGCAGGGCGTGAAAGCCTCATCAAACGAACAGCCGAGCGAGGGATAAAGCCTTCTCTGGCAACCTATGCGGAGTATGAAGCCGAATTTAATATTGAGGTGCCAGTTAGCAGCCGTTTTACAAACGGTGGCTATTTTTTTGCGGTTAAGTCAAAAACAGACGGCTTTAAGTATCGGGTTGTCTGTGAAACGGCAGGCAGCAAAGCGAACTCATTAAGCGGAAACCTAATCCCAGTAGATTATATTGACGGCTTGGAAACCGCAAAGCTTGTTAACTTGCTCATCCCAGGCGAGGACGATGAGGATGTAGAAAGCTTAAGGACCCGTTATTTTAACAGCTTTAAATCGCAGGCGTTCGGCGGTAATGTAGCCGATTACAAAGAAAAAACACGAGCGTTACCAGGTGTCGGCGGCGTTAAGGTCTATCCTACTTGGAACGGCGGGGGGACGGTTAAACTGGTTTTCCTTACAAGCGATTATAAGCCGCCTTCGGAGGTGCTGGTCGACGAGGTACAGACGGCGATTGACCCACTACAAAATCAAGGTGAGGGATTGGGGTTGGCGCCTATCGGGCATGTGGTTACGGTAGAGGGTGTTAAGGGGTTTAACATTGATATAACGACAAATATAACTTATCGTGATGACTGGACTTGGGATGATATAAAAGAGCTAGCCGAAAAAGCTGTCGACGAGTATTTCACTGAGCTGTCGACTACTTGGTCGGACAGTGAAAATCTTGTGGTCCGTATCAGCCAGATTGAAACAAAGCTTCTCGCCTTGCCTGGTGTGCTAGACATATCCGAGACCGCTCTCAATGGTTCTACGAGTAATATACAACTCGAACCCGACGACATTCCGATAAGGGGTGAAATAGTTGGATAGACGGATAATAGACTATTTACCGCCATATTTACAAGGATTTAGGGAAATGCAGATTATCGCAGATATAGCTGAACAACCCGAATTTGATAAGCTTTGGGATAATATTACGAGCGCTTATGACGACCAGTTTATCGGGACGGCAACCGAATACGGCGTTGCTCGATGGGAAAGTATGCTAGGACTACAGCCTAAAGCAAGCGAGAATTTGGATTCACGTAAATTTAGAATAACCTCAGTTATAAACGAGACTTTGCCCTACACTTATACCATGCTAGAGCAAACGCTTGAAATGCTCTGCGAAGAAGATGGCTATGTAATATCAATCGAGCCTAGTAATTATACAATCGATGTAAAAGTCGCAATGAAAGCAAAGACAAAATATGACGAGGTTAAGGCGCTTCTCGACAGGGTTGTACCTGCTAATATGGTAATAAATCTATCCTTGAAGTACAACCAGCATTCGCTGCTTGCGGAGTTTACCCACAGGGAGTTTAAGGGACGAACACATAACGAACTAAGAAATGAGGAGCTATAAATGGCAAATAAAACAGATAACTACGAATTAACCAAACCCGAACCTGATGATTTTTACGATGTAGATGATTTTAATAACAATTCCGACGAAACTGATAAAATCTTAAAGGATAATGCTGATAATATTGAACTGCATAAAAACAACAAAACAAATCCACACGGCGTTACGGCGGCACAGCTCGGATTGGGCGATGTTGACAATACGGCTGATGCTGATAAGAGCGTTAATTATGCTAATAGTGCAGGAGCCGCACCTTGGACAGGGGTATCAAGTAAACCCACCACATTATCTGGGTATGGCATAACCGATGCGGTGCCATCGACTCGCACTATTAATAATAAATCATTAAGCAGCAATGTAACCCTGACTGCAAGCGATGTCGGTCTTGGGGATGTAAATAATACAGCTGATAACGTTAAAAGTGTTGCGAGTGCTATTAAAGCCACGCAAGACGAGAGTGGAAACAATATTAAAGCGGGTTATGCAGCCTCTCTCGGAGTCAGCGGTAAAACAGTAACGCTCTATAATAAAAACGGCGCCGCTTTAAGCACAATAACTACGCAAGACACTACATATTCGACAGCTACAACCACTGCGGCGGGGCTTGAGTCGGCGGCTGATAAAACAAAGCTTGACGGAATAGAAGCGGGAGCAACTAAAACCACAGTTGATACCGCAATGTCGACAACATCGACAAATCCTGTTCAGAATAAAATAATACAGGCAGCTCTTGACGGTAAATCCGCAACAAGCCATACACACAGTTATGCGGGTTCAGCTTCGGCGGGCGGTGCTGCGACTTCAGCACTTGCTTGTACAGGTAACTCTGCTACCGCTACTAAGCTTGCTACAGCAAGGACGATGACTGTGAATTTAGCTTCGACAACTGCTGCTTCATTTGATGGTACAGCAAATGTTACACCTGGAGTTTCTGGTACATTACCAATTGCAAGGGGTGGCACTGGAAATACTACGGGTACTGCATCCGCTGTTGCCTGGAGCGGTATAACAAGTAAACCGACCTCGTATTCAGGTTACGGATTAACAGTCGACGCCGCATTGTCAGCTACATCTACAAATCCTGTGCAAAATAAAGTAGTAAATGAGCTTTTTACATCTGTCAGTAGTGGGAAAAATCAAGTCGCTGCCGCTATTACTGGCAAAGGAGTTTCTACATCGGGTAGCGATACATTTAGCACAATGGCAACCAATATCGGTAAAATATCAACAGGACTTAAATTCAAATTAGTTGAACAAGCTTATATAACATATACAATAAGTGGTTCAATTTACACCAGTAGTGCCATTAACACAGGTTTTTCCTCAATACAAGCGTTCATAGCTATGGTTTATGGTGTGAGGAGTCCAGACCGCTGCCCCGTATATTTTGTTTATACTCTAGGTTTCCCGTATTGGGGAGCAACTTATGGAAATATGATTACCCAAACTGGTAATATAAGTGTTGCATTTCCTATTAGAAGTGCAAACAGTCAAGGCGAACAGGTAGGAAGAGTGTCAGTATCAGGCGGGACTGTAACTTTAACATGGGATGGTAGCGGTGTCACACTCACAGGCGGAAACTACCTATCTTATATGGTTATTGGAAGTTAAGAAAGGTAAAAAAATGAACATAATTGATAAATATAACTTGGTTGTTGGTGCCATTGTAACAGCTTTAACCGCTGTTTTTGGCGTATTCTGGTACCTATTCGCGTTATTCTTGCTGTTCAATGTCTTTGACTGGCTGACAGGTTGGTATAAGGCACGAAAGCAGCAAAAGGAAAGCAGCCGAACAGGCGCAAAAGGCATCGTAAAAAAATTAGGCTACTGGGTTGTTATCGCAGTAGCCTTTGCTTTACCCCTTGCGTTTGTACCGCTCGGAGAGTTAATCGGAGTTGACCTATCTTTTTTGCAATTGATAGGTTGGTTTACTCTTGCTTGCTTAATGGTAAACGAGGTAAGGAGTATACTCGAAAACCTTGTAGAGCTGGGTTACAATGTGCCGCAGATACTTATAAAAGGGCTTGCGGTTACAGATAAAATTATAAATGCAAAATCAAAAAACGAAAGTGAGGACGACGACGCTGTACAAAAATAAACATAACTTATTTCAAATATGCTCGCCAATTATTGCTGAAGCCTATATGCTGTAAATCAATAAATTCATCATACTGTTCGATTAACGCTTCCAGCGGTGTATAGAACTCTGTAACCCAATCACTGCTTTTGGGGTAGAGCAATTTTAATACAAAGACATAATCAAAGATTTTTCTGTTCAAATGGCAAACACAATTCATAGGTGTTGCAGGTTGTGCAGGGAATAAAGTATAGTACAATCTCGAATAATGTGCGCAGTAATTCCTCAAATAAGTTAAACACATTAACCAGGATTTCAAATCTCTATAATTTTGCTTAAACACATTAATCGCAATTTCTTTTTGGTCGCAGGTTAGCATATCGGAATAAAAATAAGATAATTCACCCGTGGAAAACAGTTCAATCAATACCCATAAGGGAAAATTACCTTCGTATTTTTCGACATGATGTTTAACAAATAACTGCCTTGAATTGTTTTTTACCATTGCCTTGCAATGTTCAAGAAATTCATCAAAATTACATCTCGAATTAAAATTTTCTTTCTTAAGATAACCTAATGCCCCGTATTTATGTGAAAAATAATAAGAGAGTTGAGTTCTTAGCATTAATTCAATCTGTTCTGATGCAAGTAAACACAGATTTCTTAATTTTAAGTCAAATTCAAAAATCATATAAACTTTATTGAAAGTAGTATTTGTTTTATATGTATTGTCAGGATTCTTAAATGGTAAAAAATAAGCTGTCAATTTGTAATAGTTTACTTTATTCAACACAGATATGGCAAAATCGTCGTTCTCGACTACACAACCACGGTTTTTTATCAAGACAAGCTGTTCTTTAAAAGAAATAGGTTTCTTTACTTCCATTGAGCCCCTCCAAAAAAATGTCCCCCACTGGGTCACATCACGTATTTTACAACACGGAGAGGTGCGGGGGGTCTCATTAATTATATTATACGCTAAAATCGTAAAAAAGTAAATACATTTATTTAAAAAAGCAAAAAATGTACAAAACAAGGAAATAAGTACATTTTAATTCACTTTATTTGTTCAATCTGCGAGCAAAACGTGAACAAACCAACAATAAATAAATTTTAGAAAGGACACATAATGAAAACTAAAGGAATAGACATCTCTTACTGCCAGCGCAGTATTGATTACAAAAAGGTCAAAACGGACGGAGTAAGCTTCGCAATAGTCCGCTCAGGGTACAAAGAAAAAACCGACGATATGCTTTACTCGCACCTCGACGGTTGTATCAAAGCAGGCATGCCTGTCGGCATATATGTGTATGCAATGGCACAGACCGTAGACGAGGCAAGGGCAGAGGCTCAGCACTGCTTAAAATCAATCAAAGGTTATAACATTACATACCCAATATTCTACGACCTTGAGGACGAGAGGCTTATCCCTGGATTAACCAACAAGCAGCGCACCGATAATGCCGTGGCGTTTTTAACTGAGATACGTCTAGCAGGGTATTACGCAGCTGTGTATGCTAACCCTGCATGGCTCGAAAGCTATCTCGAAAAGGACCGCTTAAAATCATATGATATTTGGCTGGCACACTGGACGAATAGCCCCGACAAGGCTACTAAGTACGATTACAGTCAAAAAATGTGGCAGTGGGGTATCGGCAATGTTAACGGTGCAGGTGGCGTAGATTGTAACCTCTGTTATGTAGATTACCCTACGATTATAAAAGCGGGCGGTTATAACAAGATTGCCGCAGATAAGGCTAGTAACACCGTTCCCGTAGATAACACAATGGCTAAATTTGTGAGCGTTAACAAGCAGTACAGGTGCATTGCTGCCTCGGCTAATAAACGTGCTAAGGCATCGGGGAATAGCACTGTTATCGGGAAATTTGCGAAAAATACAGTTTATACTGTGATTGCCGAGGTTTTCGACGGCGGTAAGCTCAAGTATTTGCAATTCGCTGACGGTTCCTTCGGAATGTATGTCGACCAGATTGGTGCGCAACTATTCGAGGTGGTAGAGCAGAAACAGAGCTTTAAAGTCGGCGATAAGGTTAAGATAATTGGTAAATACGCTGGAGCCGCTTCGGTGGCGGCGGGTAACAATAATTCCGCTATCGGTCAGACACGGTATATCGTTAGGATTATCACGGGCGCCAATTACCCATATCAGCTTGGGGTGAAGCCTAGTGATGCGACTACAGGGAATACAACGGGGTATGCGTGTGAGAGTGGGATTGTGAGGGTGTAAAAGGAAACGGCAAGAGGGAAGCCTCAGATGTAAATTTTAATACATGCATTTGCATTAAGGGGTGTCAACAGGGGTGTCATACATTCATAATATATGATAACAAAGCTGTTATATAATATTTTACATTATCTTGTGGCACTGAAGACCGTGGGTTCGAATCCCATTATCCACCCCATAAAAAAAGCCCAGCCGAACGAAGTGAGGTTGGGCTTTTTTTTGTATGGTGGAATGGGTTCCCCCTTTACAAACTTCATATAATATGCTACAATAACCTTCAGGTCGTTCAAACCTTTAATATTTCCGGCGGACGCTTTTATGAAATGCGTCCTTATTGTCGTTTTTGTAAACCGTTAAGAAAGGATAACTTATGGAACAGAACGAGCATCTTAAAGCGCATCCCGATTTCTTACCTGAAATGAAGCGACTGGATTTTACTGTAGATTGTGTCTGCAAGGAAATCGAAAAAACCGAAAAAAAATACCAAGAATTTCGCAGAGACACCAAGGCGGCGTTTATAGAATACAGCGTTGATGACTCAAGCATGAGCTACGATGAAATCGCACTAAACGCAAGTCTTTTTTATGCGGCACAGCAAAAATACCGTGGACTTCTGAAAGCACAGTACAAGCCTTATTTTTGCCGTGTGGATTTTAGGGAAGAAAACAGAAGTGAGTTTGAAAAATACTATATTGGTAAAACTGCGCTAATAGGCGAAAATAACGAGCTGTACATTATTGATTGGCGAGCACCGCTTGCGAGCGTTTATTACGATGCCAGACTAGGAAATGTCAGCTACCTGTCTCCGCAGGGAGTAACGAGGGGTGAGCTGTCGCTAAAACGGCAATATATAATAAATGATGCCGAGCTTAGCGACATAATGGACATCGACATCACAACAAACGACGAGTTTTTACAGCAAAGTCTGGGTGAAAACAAGGACAATCGCTTGAAGGATATTGTTTCTACCATTCAAGCAGAGCAGAACGCAATAATAAGAGCCGATATTTTTAAGCCGCTGGTGGTCCAAGGCGTGGCGGGAAGCGGAAAAACGACTATTGCACTTCATAGAATTGCATATCTGATTTATACTTATGAGAAGTCCTTTACACCCGAAAACTTTTTAATAATTGCGCCGAACAAGCTTTTTTTAAATTACATCTCGGACGTTTTACCCGAGCTTGGAGTGGAAAGAGTAAGACAGCGAACCTTCGCAGAGCTTGCGTATAATCTTACAGAGGTCTGTTATAAACTGACGGATTCAGACGAAAAAATTACGCAGCTTATTGAGGGAAAGGATAACGAAAGTATTTATCGAATTTCACAGTTCAAGGGCTCGCTGCTTTTTAGGGATATAATAGATGCTTATATAGCCGATATTGAGGACAATGCGGTGCCTATGGGAGATTTTACTCTCGATGAATATCTGATATGCTTTAGAGATGAAGTTAAGGATATGTTTATTAATGATTATAAATATATAGGTGTTTTTGAGCGGCTTGGGGTGATTAAAAATGTATTAAAGAATAAGCTTAAAAATCGACTGCCTAATATAAAAAAATCAATCGAAAATGAGTATTTTCTGAAAATAAAGGAAGCTAAGAATAATCTAGATGCTGAGGAAGCCCACGAAGCTGTGATTGAGTTAAAAACCCTTCTCGATATGAAGCTTAAGGACTTGAATAACGCCTCTAAAACCGCAGTCAGAAAGTATCTGGCGATGTTTAAGCCGAGAAGCCTCGAGTATTATTTCGAGCAGCTCATGACGAAAGAGGAAATACTCGGCAGATATTATAAAGATGACGAAAACTTTGCTTACGGGTTTTGTAAATATAACAATGAGCTTATTGCAAAAAACAAAATAGAATACGAGGACTTGACTATTTTACTTTATTTAAAGTTCAAGCTTTTCGGATTTTCAGAAAAGCAGGAAATTAAGAATATAGTCATAGACGAGGCACAGGATTACAGTCTGTTTCAGCTTTTCACGCTTAAAATGATATTTAAAACAGAGATGTTTACCGTTCTCGGAGACATTTCGCAGGGCATACATTCGTATCGTGGAATAAACGACTGGAAGGAGGTCACCGATAAGGTTTTCACTAAAGGAAAGTGCCAGTATCTAACACTCGAGCAAAGCTACCGTACCACAATAGAAATTATGAATTATGCAAATAAAATAATCTCGAGGTTAAGGCTAGATACTGCTCTCGCAAAGCCTGTTGTAAGGCACGGCGACACGCCTAGTCTGAAAAGGCTTTCCGATAAAATAAGCCTAAAGTCAGAGCTTGAAAGCCTAATTGCCGATAATAAAAACAGGGGCTTCAACACTACTGCGATTATATGTAAAACCGATAACGAATGTGCGAAAATATGGGAACTTATACCTGAGGGGCATTGCTTAAGCAGCAAGGGGGAAACCTACGAAGGCGGTATTACTATTCTGCCCTCGTATTTATCGAAGGGGCTTGAGTTCGACTCGGTTATAATCGTTGCTCTTGACGAGGATTATACCGAAAACGAGCTTGATATAAAGCTGCTTTATGTGGCTATGACGCGCGCCTTGCACTGCCTGCATATTTTAACTATTAACGATAATCTAAGAATAATTGAATAAAAAACATCGCAGTATCAAAAAAATGATACTGCGATGCTTTTCTATTTCTTGCGTTTGCTGATAAGAACTGTGACAGCGGCGCCTATAGCTATTACCGCGGCAATAATAATAACAATCGGAATGAAGCTATTGTTTTCGTTAGTCTCGGTTTTGAGGGTATCTGCCGTTGTTGTAATATCGGGAGTCTCTTCAGTTACAGGTGCCTCGGTTTCCTTTGGCGGCATGGTTTCGTCAACCTTAACTACCTTTTGCTCTGCCATTTCGATTATGCTGTAATAAGCCTTTTTCGGTTGTAAATCCTTGTCGAAAAGAGCAGGGTAACCCTCACGGCGCCAGCTTTGGGAGTCGATTTTTCCCCATATTGTAACTCGGGTTATATAATCTGAATATTTTTTATACAGCTTGAATAGCTTACTGTAAAAATCTGCCTGCTGCTGTTCTTCTTCCTCGGTCGGTGCTGTGGTACGGTCCTTAAATGTATTCCATTTCCCATGAGGAATATCAAGCTCGGAAACACTGATTTCACAGCCTGTTTTGATAAAACGCTCAAGCGATTTTTCCACCTCGGAAATGTTTAAGTCTGATGTCCAGTAATGCGCCTGCATACCTATGCCTTCTATAAGCAGGCGGTCAGACTCGGTATTACGCTCGTCGTTTTTCCACTGTGCATTAAGCTCCTCAACCATCATGGCGATAGCTTCTCTTTTACCAGTCATAGTCTCGTTGTAATCGTTGTAATAAAGTATCGCATTTGGGTCGGCAAGTCGCGCCAGCACATAAGCATCGTAGATATAATCGGCTCCGCTTTCACCCTTTTCAGCATCGGCACCGTTGGCATAAGCTTGATACCAGGTAGAGCCCTCATTGTTTATTTCGTATTTACGCAGCGCATCTCTCCAATCAATCGGAAAAGCGGAAACACCTGTCAAGAATGCCTCGTTAACTACGTCCCACGAGATAACCTTACCGGCATAATGTCCCGCAACCGTGTTTATATATTCTTCTAGGTTTTCCTTGGCTTCGGCACGGGTAAGCACTTTAGAGTTACTGTCCATTGTCAGCCATTTTGCCGACTGAGAGTGCCAAACCAGCGTATGTCCATGAACAGCGATATCGTTCTCTAGAGCCCAGTTAACAAGCTGGTCAGCGTTTGAGAAAATATAGTTGCCTTTAGCGTTTGTCAGATTTACTGGTTTCATCGCATTTTCGGCTGTTACAACGTTGTAATGGTACTTAAACATTTTAGTAGTAGCCTCATTTGCGGCTTGACTAGGCTCCATGATGTTACCGAATGTAAAATATTCTGAATATGCTTCGTATAATGACGGAAGGGTTAAGTCCCAGTCGGCCGCATACGAAACTAAGCTTCCCGCTGATACCGACAGCATAAGAAGGGTGCAGATAATTGATGTAATCTTTTTCTTTAACATGGTTTTCCTCCATTTTGAGTTTATGTTATAATTATAATATTAGCACAATTTTTTAGAAAAAACCTAACATTTATATATCGTTTTTAGTCATGTTTACATTGACAAAAACACCCCCTACTGCTATACTTATTGTATAAAATAGATTAACGGAGTTCACATGGACTACACAGATAAAATAAATAGTGCGATTGAATATATAGAAGAAAATATATGCGACGAAATCGATATCGAACAGGCGGCAAGGCGTGCCTGCTGCTCGGTGTATCATTTTGAGCGGATATTTTCGTTTATCGCCGATATTACCCCGTCTGAATATATCAGGCGGAGACGGCTGACACTTGCCGCCTTTGATTTAAAAAACGGCTCTAAGGTTATCGACACCGCACTTAAATATGGCTACAACTCCCCCGAGGCGTTCTCGAGAGCTTTCAAGAAGCTACATGGAGTTATGCCCACAGCGGCAAAGAGCGGCATAGCTTTAAAAGCGTACCCAAAGCTTTCCTTTGCCTTTTCGGCGAAGGGCGACACCGAGATAGATTACCGAATTACAAATAAATATGCACACACAATATGCGGTCTTAAAACCGAAATTCCCGCCGCTGACAGAAACACAAACCCCATGATTTCAAGGTTCTGGGACGAATGTATGAAAACGGGTGCAATCGATAATATGCACCGTGACCTTGGGATAAAGTATAGTGAGAGCCTAAATGCCGCTTTATTCAATTTTAGACAGAATATGTTCTCATACTTAATTTATCATGAAGAAGCCGCCGATTTTCAGTCAGATAAATATACAGTGATTTCCGTACCTGCATCGGATTGGGTGGTGTTCAGCACTCCGCGTCATCATAAAAGCGAAACGACACAGCTTATAAGAATAATCAGGAAACGCATTTTTCTCGAATGGTTTCCGACCTCAGGTTATGTGCATACGGGTGAACCTGAGCTTGAAGTTTTCAACCGAGACGGGGATTATAACAAAGCTGAAATTTGGGTTCCGATTAAGAAATCAGAATAAAACGAGGTACCGACGAAGTACCTCGTTTTATTAGTTTTCGGTTTCGGCTGATATGCCGTGCTTCTTGATTAGGTTAATTGTCTCGTTGATGTAGACTTTTTGATTTTCGGATAAGGTGCCGAGATTAGTCATTATCGCTTGTGATACTGGGTCGCTGTACTCGCCCATTGATGTGCAGTTAAGCTGTCCCTCAAAGAGATAATCGAGACTGACATTCAATGCATTTGCGAGGTTGTACATCATAGTTATTGAGCAGTTTACATTTCCGTTTTCAATCTGCGAAAGATATTTTTCTGCTATATCAGCCTTTTCGGAAAGTTCCCTTTGTGTTAAGTCAAGCATAATACGCATAATTTTTATTTTCTTACCAAGCTTATTTAAGTCGAGTTCCATCATATTCACCCCTCATAGTATAAGTATAAGTTATTATATAAGTATTTAAAACTCTGTATAACAATATAAAGGGTAAGTAATATATAACAAAAGATAATAATATATATTCACAAGGTTGACAAAAATAAGAATATGTGTTATTATAATTAATGTTATTACATCGCTTGCGAATTTGCATGCCATGCATGAGGAGCAGCACAAAAAAGGCAGTTCATAACGAACCGCCTTTTTATTATATCATTTTTAGTTATTATGGCTCTTGATATAATCAATAACCTCGTCAACTGTTGTGAAGCATAAGCCCACAACCGTATCTGCACAGCCGTAGTAAATCGCAATTCTGCCAGTGTCAGCATCGCAAAGTGTTGCGCAGGGGAAGCATACATTCTGAACGTCGCCTGTCAGCTCGTAAATTTCACGAGGGTTGATCAGATATTCTGAGCAGCGGTACTTAACCTTCCAAGGCTCGTCGATGTCTAAAATGCAAGCGCCGAAGCTGTAAACAAAGCCGTTGCAGCTTTCGAGAACGCCATGGTAGAAGCAGAGCCAGCCCTCGCTGGTTTCAATCGGAATAGGGCCTGCGCCGATTTTCTTGCTTTCCCAGCCGTTCTTCGGTCCCATAACGTGTCTGTGTTCACCCCAAAAACGCATATCGGGCGACTGCGAAACGTACATATCGCCGAAGGGGGTATGTCCTGAGTCAGAAGGTCTGCTGAACATAACGTATTTATTATTGATTTTACGAGGGAAAAGCACGCCGTTTCTGTTGAAAGGAAGGAATGCGTTTTCGGTCTGGTAGAATTTCTTGAAATCAAAGGTGTAGCCGATACCGATTGTGGGCTTCCAGCCGTAGGAGTTGCACCATGTAATCCAGTATCTGTCCTCAATCCATACACAGCGTGGGTCGTAGCCGTACTGCCAAGGGTTCGCTTCTGCGGTATATGGGTCCTCATTTATCCATTCAATTCTTTCCTCGTTAAGCTTCCAGTTTATACCGTTGTCAGAGAAGCCTACATGAATTTGCATATTGCGCTTCTTGTCGTCGCAACGGAAAACACCTGCGAATTTACCCTCAAAAGGCACAACTGCGCTATTGAAAATCGAGTTTGAGGATTTGATTAAGTCACGAGGAATAACGGGATTAGCGTTATAACGCCAAACCGTGTCGGTACAGCTTGCTGGTCTGTCCTGCCAAGGCATATTAGGGATAGCTTGTTCACCGATAATTGCGTATTTCATATCGAATACCCTCCATTAAGTTGTTGTTAAGTCTAGTATAGACGGATTGGCAGGGAATGTCAATAGGTGAAATCAATATAATTTACCTAAATTATATGTGTATTTTACCTAAATTAAATTAAGAAAAGCTGTAAAGCCCGCTAAGAAGCTCACCAGCAAGGTAAAGCGAGCCTGTTGCCAGCACAATTCCGCCTGCGGAAAGCTGCATAGCAAAGTTAAGTGCGGCACGGCTTTCAGCGACAGAGTAGATATTTTCGCTTCTTACACCCATTTCGGCGGCGATTTGAGCAAGCTCGGAGCAAGGTACTGCATCGCGGTCAAAGGTATCAGTGAAGATAACCTTATCTGCTGCGGGGAGAATTGCCTGTAACGATGCGGCATAATCCTTGGAGCGGAGCATTCCGATAACAAGGATTTTCTTAACCGGCCACGGCTTTATAAGTTCTCTTGCGGCGAGCATACCTTGTTGATTATGCGCTCCGTCAAGCACAAGAATAGGCTCTCTCGAGAACACCTGCATACGGGCTGGCAGATGACTTTCGTCGAGGGCATCTTTTATATTTATAGACGGAATTTTATAGCATTTAAGTGCCTCGATAGCAGTTACAGCGTTCGCAATCTGGTGTCTGCCGCCCATTGTGGTGGTGTAAACCTCATCGTCATAAAGAAATTTGTTGCCGAAAAGCGAACACTCAATAGAAATAACGCTCTCAATGTCGGGAACAATAAGATTAGCACCAACATCAGAGCACTTTCTCTTTACGACACTGATTGCATCACGGTGCTGGTTGGGGTAGAGAACACAAGGTCTGTTAGGCTTGATAATTCCTGCCTTGTGAGCGGCGATTTCACCTATTGTGCTTCCGAGAATTGCCGAATGGTCGTAGTCAATCGCCGTTATTACCGTAAGCACGGGGTCAACTATATTTGTACAGTCGAGAAGTCCGCCGATACCTGTTTCGAGAACAACAATATCAGTTTCTCTCTCAGCGTAATAAAGTAAAGCAATAGCCGTCAAAACCTCAAACTGGGAAAGATTTTTGAGCATAATATCTCCGCAGGTGCGTATACCGTACATAACCGTATCGGCAAGGCGGTCAAAATTTGAAGGGGTAATTCCGCAGTTCTGATACTGGATACGCTCACGGACATTGATTATATAGGGGGAGGTGAACTTACCGACTTTATACCCTGCATAAATCATCGCAGTCGAAATATATTCAGCCACACTGCCCTTGCCGTTGGTTCCCGCAATGTGAATAAATTTCAGCTTATCCTGCGGATTGCCGAGTGCCTGGCAGAGTGTGCGGAAGCGTGACAGGTCGTCTACGGGCATTCCGCCTTTTGAAAAGCTTTCCAGTATGTCATCGTAATGATATTTGATTTTGTTGAACATAATAATTGTGCCTTCCTTTATTTATTTTAAGCCTGTGTATGCCGAAAGGAATGTCTTTACCGCATCTATCGGCTGCTCCTTCTTTTCGAGCTTTAAGCTAATTCCTGTACGTCCTGTTAAGTTAAGCAAAACTCTGTTTCCGAGCTTTCCTATCGCCTCTGACACGCCCTCCATTGAGGGCTTATTGGTATACAGATTTATCGTTCCGCCGTCCTGTATAATCTCGCTTATGCCTGTGCTTTGCGCCATGTTTCGTATTTCTGCGACGTCTATTAATCCTGTGACTGATTTCGGAAGCTCGCCGTATCGGTCAATCAGCTCGTCAGTAACGTCGAAAACATCGTTTCTGTCCCCAATTTCCGCAATTCGCTTATAACAGGTAATTCGCTGTGCTTGATTTGAAATATAGGTTTCGGGGATAAATGCGTCAATTTTAATGTCGACAAGACATTCCTCCTTGATTTTCGGAGTACCGCCGCGTTTTTCGATTACGGCTTCGTTCAAAAGCTGTAAATACATATCGTAGCCGACCGCCGAAAGATGCCCAGACTGGCTTGCACCGAGGATTGAGCCAGCACCTCGGATTTCGAGGTCACGCATCGCAATCCTAAAGCCCGAGCCGAACTGCGTAAATTCACGAATAGCATTAAGCCTTTTTGTGGCAATTTCTGATAAAACCTTACCTCGTTTAAATGAAAAATATGCAAAGGCTCGTCTGTTCGTTCGCCCAACCCGCCCTCTTAGCTGGTGAAGCTGGGCGAGCCCCATATAATCGGCATTTTCTATTATTAACGTATTCACATTCGAAACGTCAATTCCTGTTTCAATAAGCGTTGTGCAGACCAGAACATTTATTTCGCCGTCCAGTAATTTACGCCATACCTCGAGCAGCTCGTCCTCGCTCATTCGCCCGTGTGCAATCCCAATCGATGCTTCGGGGCAAAGCTCGTGTATTTTAGCCGCACAGCTCATTATGCTCTCGATGCGGTTGTGTATATAATAAACTTGCCCGTTTCGCCGTAGCTCCTTCATAATCGCATTCGTGATTACACCCCAGTCGTGCTCGATTACATAAGTGGTGATAGGCTGCCTATCCTGCGGCGGCGTTTCGATTACGCTCATATCCCGTATACCGCTCATTGCCATATTTAGCGTTCGTGGTATCGGAGTTGCCGATAAAGTTAAGATATCTACACCGCTGAACATTTCCTTGAATTTTTCTTTATGGGCTACGCCAAATCGCTGTTCCTCGTCGATTATGACTAGTCCTAAATCTTTAAAAATAACGTCGCTCTGCACCAGCCTATGGGTGCCTATAACCATATCTATAATGCCCTTTTTCAGCTTTTCGAGCACTGCCTTGACTTCCTTTGCTGTTCTGAAACGTGAGAGTAACTCAATATTAATCGGGAAGCCGTCCATACGCTTGAGAGCAGTCTGATAATGCTGCCATGCAAGGACTGTTGTGGGGCATAATAACGCACATTGCTTGCCGTCCATAACGCATTTGAATGCCGCACGGAGAGCCACCTCGGTTTTCCCAAAGCCCACATCTCCGCAGAGAAGTCTGTCCATCGGACGAACCGACTCCATATCGTATTTAATCTCCTCAACGCATCTTAACTGGTCGTCGGTTTCTATAAAGCTGAAGTGATTTTCAAATTCCACCTGCTCCTTGCTGTCCTGTGAGAACTGAAAACCTCTGCTTTTCATTCGCTTTGAATACAGCTCAATAAGCTCGTCTGCAAGCTCTGCGGCGGCGGCTTTAGCCTTTGTTTTCGACTTCTGCCATGCATCTGTGTGAAGCTTATTAAGCTTTAACGATGCCGAATCGGTATTTCCAATATAGCGTGAAATCATGTCAAGCTGGGTTACAGGAATGTAAAGCACATCTGTACCCGCATATTTAATCTTAATATAATCCTTGCTGATTTTATCGTGAGTAAGCTTGGTAACGCCTTCGAAAATGCCTATTCCATAGCTGTTGTGGACTATATAATCACCGATATTTATATCAGATAAGTTTCGTATTTCTTCGCCGCTTCGCTTCTTTTTCTTGGTTATATTGAGGCTGTTCTGCTTTGCGGTCTGCGCCTGTGCTTGTGTAATCAGTGCGCATTTGGCTTCCTTATAATCATAACCGCCGCTTGCACTGCCTGACAGGATATAGGCACGTTTTGCATATAGCTTTTTCGGGTTTTCCGAATAATCAGCGGCGATGTTGTCGTCCTTTAAATCCTGTGCCAGTGTCTTTGCTGCTTTTTCGGTTCCGGCAAAAACCGCAACCGCATAACCAGCACGGAAGAAGCTGTTAATTTCTTCGACCAGCACCTTATATTCACCGCTCCAGCCCGCAAGCTGTAAAGCACTAATGTTTAAAATCTCGGATAAACGCAGGTCACCCCCACGCATAAAGGTATCGAAATATGCTGAAGCCTTATCGCTGATTTTGCCCTTAAATTCGGAGCGTGTAAGCATATATTTTTCGAGCCCTTTGCAAAGCTCGTTGCTTTCGAAAAGCTGAATTATATCCTCGTCGTGCTGTAAGGACGCCGCACGAAAGCTTTCGGTGCAGTTGGTGTTCTCACAGACAATTATTTTGTTTATATAATCGAAAAGGCTCACCTCATTGTTATAGGCGAGTGGAAAATATTTGTCTATATTCTTTGGGGCTACATTGCTGCGAATTCGTTCAATATCGGCGGTTATCTTATCGGCGGCATCTGTTTTAATCTTCTTGAGAATTTGATTTAAGCGTTCAATGAATACTTCATTACTCTCGAAAATAAGCTCGCTGGCAGGTGAAATCCTAACTTCCTTAAGTGTATCAATTCTTCTCTGGCTCTCGATATCAAAAGCGGAAACAGTGTCAACATTATCTCCCCAAAGCTCAATTCTAACAGGATAATTCGAGTTTACAGGGTAAATGTCAATGATAGAGCCGCGTATCGAAAACTGTGCGGCGCCCTCTATCATGTCACAGCGTGAATAGCCGTTTTTAACGAGCCTCTCGGTTAAATCGTCGAGATTTACTTCGCTGTCGGGGGTGATTTTAATAGTTCTGGAGCTTAAAATATCTGGTGGGATTGTAAGCTGTGCTGCTGCTTCGGGGGTAGCGAGGACTATTTTAACCTCACCGCTGAGAAGCCCTGAAAGCACCGCAAGCCTTTTATGCTCATATTCACGGGAGTGCACCTCTGAGGCACCGAGATTGATGTCCTTTGCAGGATAGAGCACCGCTACATTTTCGCCGTTAATAGCAGAAAATGCATTGATGTCCTCAGTAATTTTAAGTGCCTGATTTTCGGAATCAACCAACACTAAAAAAGGGAAGCTCATATTCTGTTCAGCCGAAAGAGCTGCTAAAATATGCGCCTTATGTATATGGGAAAGTCCCGTCACGAGAACGGGAAGGTTCTCGGACGGGTCTGACATTATGTGAGCGGTAAGCCGTTTGTATTCTGGCAGCTGTGCCGCCGTAAGCCCAAAATAATTCATTCAGAATAATATCCTAATTGTTTATTTGTTTTTATTTACTAGTTTATCAAGCACCTTAGCAAGTGTACCGCCTGCCACCGCAGATACAACGGCTTCAACTATTGCATTAATAAGCACTATTCCCATTGCAATGAGGAAAAATGTACCGATAGAAACCAGCTCTCCGCTAGGGATTAGAAACGCCTCCTGCACCTCGGGAACCGCTCCGAAAATCAAAGCAAGTGCGCCCATATAAAGAATGGTGTTGAGCAAGGCACAGGTTGCCCCTGCGGCAATATAAGACCAGTATCCGCGTTTATCGTGCTTTTTATAGAATTCATAAAGCACCGCTGTAAAAAATCCGACTAGAATTCGTACTCCTACGTTTACGGCTATTGTCCGTAAGGGGAATGAACTAAATAAAAATGTGCCTAGAAGATTTTTTCCAAAGCACTGCATCATGCTAGTTACTCCAAAGACAAAGCCGAGAGTAACACCCGCGCCTTTACCCATAGTAACTGCGCCGATTACTACCGGAAGTGCCATGATAGAGAGTGTAAGCGGTGGTATAGGAATGTACCCGATACCTGTGAGTTCGAATACAAACATTACCGCAGTAAGTAACGCCAGCTGCGTTAGGTAAAGTGTTTTTGACATACCCCGAATATTTCTGGGATTGCCGTTTGTTTTAGTGTTTGCCATGATAATTTCCTTTCTGCTGATACCCAGTTAATGGTGCATCGCATTCGGCTTTATGATTATCCGATATTACATCGGAATTACCGATTTTTTTTGTATATTATTCGAAGTCCCTCTGAAACGAGGTTTGGATTAAGTGAAAATTCACGCTCACAGTAGGGCTTAATCTGCGCCGCATGACCGCCTGTCGCTACGACTGAACACGGTCCTAGCTCTTTTTCAAAACGACTTATCATTCCGTCAAGCATACTTGCTGTACCGTAAAGTGTACCTGCGCTTATACTGTCAACGGCGTTGGTCGCTAAAATACTGCTACATTTTTCCGCACTGACTAAGGGTAGTGATGCCGTTGAATTTGCAAGTGCCACAAGTCCCATTTTTACCCCTGGGCAAAAAACACCGCCGACAAGAGCTCCCTCAGAATTAATCGCCATTATTTTAGTAACCGTACCCATGTCTATTACGAGGCAAGGGAGCGGGTAATTATAACGTGCCGCTACCGCTCCGCAAGCTAAGTCACCGCCTAGTGAGGAGGGGTCGTCAATCTTAATGTTAATCCCTGTTTTAAGTCCAGGCCCCACAACCATGGGAACCACGCTGAAAAGTGTCTCGACAGCCTTAATAAGCTGTGCCGTTACGGGGGGAACCACCGAGGATATAATCGCACCGCTGATTTCGGTTTTTTCGATTTCGTATAGCTTAAAAATATCCATCAGCATAATTGCATATTGGTCGGACATTCTGGCACTGTCGGTGTTTATTCTCGAAACAAACTCGATTTTTTCGTGCTCCTTGCCGCTGAAAACGGTTATAACTATATTTGTGTTGCCTACATCTATTGTTAATAGCATAATTTATGTCAAATCCTTTTATAATTTATTCTGCATTATCATCTTCGCCGAGCTTTGCAATTTCGTCGTCAGGGAATAGGTCTGATGCGCTGCTTATGCTGTCATCATAGCCGTTGAAAACGGGTTCTTGGGGTTCGGGGATTTGCTCAGGTTTAGGGATTTCCACGGGTTCGGGGATTTGCTCAGGTTTGGGGATTTCCACGGTCTCTATCACTTGGATTTCTGGAATTTCTTCGATTTGTTCGGTTTCTACGATTTCTATAATTTCAACAGCTTCAAGGCTCTCCTCGTTTTCGTCAGGGGAGTTGATTTCTGTTATGTCATTCGCTATGCTGTCGATGTTTTTGAGAAGTGCTTCATGGTCATAATCCTCTGTATCAGCACCGTCAAGTTCATTTAATTCGTAGAAATCCTCGATTTCAACCTCGGCTTCCTCCAATATAAATTCATCTTCATACTCAGCATAAGCTTTTTCGTCACCGAAAAGCCTTGCTCTTTTACGCCTAAATATCGTGTAAACTGTGCAAAGAAGTATATAAAGCACTATTCCGCCGCCGCTGATATATAGTGCTACTGGATAACCATGCACCAGAAACTTCATCTCAACGACGTGATTTCCAGCTGATAAGGGTACTCCGATTAGCGAGTTTAAAACGTCAACATAATCGGTTTCTTTTCCGTCAACAGTTATTGTCCAGCCTGGCTCGGAGGGAATGGAGGTGAAAAGCAGCTTATCACTAGATGCGCTTGTTGTAATTTTTAAGTGAGTAGATGAAATTTTCTCCACCGCAGTATCATTATTTATTTCACGAAGGATTGAATAATCCTTAAGATAAGCCTCGTTGTTCAGATATACGAAGAAAGCATCTTTAAAATACAAGTCATCTTTAGTAAGCGTAAGGGTCACCGAGAAACGCTCACCCTCGGTGAAATAACCAAGGCTTCTGATACAGTAATTATCGTTCTCGAAGAAGTTTCCGACAAAGGTATCAGTAACTGTGCCGTCGGGCTGAGGACGGTTTACCCATACGTTGAGCTTTCTCTGATAGCTTGAGGGCAGCCATAGGAACAGCTCGCCTGTATGCTCGGCGGTAAGGGTATATTTAACCTGTGCGTTCTTGCCTGCGGTAATTATTTTATAACTGGTATGTCCGCCCGAGGCGCTTCCCTTGGTTACGTTTTCGATATCCACCGTCATTTTTTCGTTGTCCATTACGGTGAAATAATCGGGGATTTCGTGCTTTCCTATCATGTAGGCGAGGAGCTTGCTTTGCGGGTGGAAAATGTTATTTGCGTCCTCCCCCGACATAGTTATATCAAAGCTGAGATTTTGAACATCGCTGTCAACAAGATACGCCAAAGGCATAGCATCAAGGTTTTCCTCGATGGTTATGTCATCCTTGCTCTTTATCTTTCCAGTCTCGTTATTCGGAGATGATAAAATATATTTTATCCCTAATAAGTCGTCTATTAATGGGGTTCCGCCGCTGTATCTGGTGTTATGGCTGTGTGCGGTTACACCCAGCTTTTCGAGGAAATCGATAGCTCTTGAGTTCATTGTACTGGAGCTGTGCGAGATGCCGTAAATACCCACCGCAATAGCATCATTTGAGCTGCGGAAGAAATTCTTTTCTATACGGTAGAAGGAGTCGTCTTTCTCTTTAATTCCATCGACAACGTCTCTTAAAGGCTCGATTACATCAACATACGAGTCACGGGAGGAATAAGTAATATCGGTATGCTGCTTAAGTACACTCATGAGGGTGTTGTAAAACAGCTCGCCCGAGACTAGAATTGCGAGAGTAACTGTGGCGCTTTTTTTAACGTTTATCTTATCCCGCCACTGAATAATAATTGCTGACAAAATAAATAGAATCAAGATAGCGGGAAGAATTACCGTTATTCCGTCAAGTGTTTCACGTCCGCTTGTACCGAGGTCGGTCTCAAAGTTATCCATGTTCTCGAGGAAAATCATAACCGCAAATAAACCGAAGGAAACTCCTCCGATAAGCTTGCGGGGCAGATTAGAAAGCCGTTCAAATGCCTCCGCTGCCCAGATAACCAGTAGGAAGGAAATCATAAACGAATAGCGGTAGGGCAGCCAGTTCGGAAGCTGTCCCCCATGCCAGAGC
Source organism: Ruminiclostridium sp. (assembly GCA_031549645.1). Taxonomy (GTDB): domain Bacteria; phylum Bacillota; class Clostridia; order Oscillospirales; family Ruminococcaceae; genus Ruminiclostridium_E. The sequence goes on from JAVBPL010000058.1 coordinate 42,481, forward strand.
ATATCAAGAGGCTTAATATAAATTGATACAATTAAAATCAAAAGCAGCATCATACTGGCAAAGCGTTTTCTGCGGGAGATTTTCTCCTCCTTGCCGCCAATAAAGTAGCAGGCTGCCATAATTAGGGTTAAAATTCCGCAGTATAAGAACGGCAGACCTATCATCTTAACCGTGTCATAGCTGTTCGGAAGCAGCTTATCTAGAAATTCTATCAGGTTAAAATTCGGTTTAATTGTATAATCGGGGGTGCTGAACTCAAATTTACCCAGCGAGAGTGAATAATATATCGGAATTAGTATAAAGGCAGAGGCTGTAACAGAGGTTATAGCCGAAATCAGCATTAAGCCAAAACGGGATAATACCTGCCCGAAGGTGAGCTTTCCGAATTTATCAGTTGCGATAAGATAATAGACGAAATAAAGTGCTGTAAATATCGCTATCATAAAGCCGATATAGAAGTTCGTGACAAAGGCGTAAATCAATGCACCGATAAGCAGTCTGAAACGCCCCTTGTCGATAAGTGCCTCGATGCCGTAAACCACGAGCGGAAGCACCATAACACCATCAAGCCACATAGGATTCATGGTCTGTTCAATCGTATATGAGCATAAGGCGTACATTATGCTGAAAATAACAACATTACCCTTAGAAAGTCCGCGTCCTCTGTGTAAATAAATAGCTGTGCAGACACCGATGGAACCGACTTTAGAGAGCATCATCAGAAGTAAGCCCTCGGTTATATGCAGTCGTGGAAAAATCCAGACAAGAAAATTAAAGGGGCTCGCAAGATAATAGCCCACAATTCCCATAAATTCGCCTGATAAATTACGGCTCCAGGAGTAGAAAAGGCTTTCCTTTCCTGCTAAGACATCATAAATATAATCGAAATAATTTACATACTGCGCATTGAGGTCAAGCGACAGAACCGAGCGGTTTGAAACAGGGTATACCCCAAAACAGATATATGCCAGCCACAGTATTAAAAAGGGTATGATAAAAGCCAGTACATACTGATAATTCTCTCTGAAAAGCCATCTGAAAGGATTACTTCTATTTCGCTCTTTATTTTTCGTCATTTTTTTTGCTATCCCTTTCTGTCGTCCTTTGGTTTACAATATATCTTGGGCGGAATTTGATTTCCTCGTATATTTTACTGATATAATAACCGATTATGCCGAGTCCCAGCATTAAAAAAGCACCAATTATTAGAATTAAGAGTATAACAGTTGAAAATCCCGCTGCGGCACTCCCCGTGAAATAATCGTAAAGCGTTTTAATCCCCACCGCAATTGATAAAACGAGAAAAACCACACCCATCAGGGTAACCAGCTGCATCGGTAAATTTGTAAAGCTTGTAAGATTGCTGACTGCGAACTTGAACAGCTTTTTAAAGCTCCACTTTGTTTTCCCAGCAAATCTTGGCTGAACATTGAATTCGATTTGCGTTTTATTAAAGCCTACCCAGCTTGATAATGCCCTGAAGAATGTCAAACGCTCTGGCATACTTAAGAGCGTATCTACGACTTTTCTGTCGAGCAGCTTGTAATCGCTCGCACGGTCTAAATTCATATCAGAGGACGACTTCATCATGCCGTAAAACATCTTAGCGAAAAGCTTGTAAAATAAACCCTCACGACCTCTGCTCGCTTTAACCGCTTCGACTACCTCGAAGCCCGACTGCCACGTTCCATACATATCGACAATAAGCTCAGGCGGATGCTGTAAATCGCAGTCGATTACGATTACGCAGTCGCCGTCCGCTTCTCTTAGTCCTGCGAAAATAGCTCCCTCCTTCCCGAAATTACGGGAAAAACGCACACCATGTATATTACTGCACGCTACCTTGGTTATGACTTCCCAGGTGTTATCCCTTGAGCCGTCGTCAATGAAAATTATTTCATGCATAATTTCATTTTTATTCATGAGGCTTGTAATTACCTCGGCTGTATGCGCAATATTATCAGCTTCATTATATGCGGGGATTATTATAGATAGCATATTATTCCTCTTGTTTATTCGACTTCTGATATTTGAAGATTTCCCGTTCCTGTATAGATAAAAAGTGTTTTTGTTCCATTCCCGCGTTTTAGGATTAAGCGTTCCTCGGATACAGCCTTGTTTTTAATATTTTCACCGAAGAAATCGGTGCTAATTTTGCCGTTATCGGCGTAAAAATCTAACATAGGTTCGCATTGCTCAGTCATTTTTACATATATATTACCGCTGTCGCTTTGAAGCTCGCAGTCCTTCGTGAAATAGGTAAAATCTGCGTAAATATCAGCGTTAGATGTTTTTATAGTGACATCACCGACAAGACCGCTTGCATTTACTTTTCCCGAACGGCTGGTGATATAAATATTCTCGGCATAAGAAAGGCTGTAATCGATATTTCCTGAAGCTGTGCTTATCGAAATACTCCGATATACTTCATCAGGCAGTAGAATTTCGAGCCCGTAGTATAGCTGGTCCTTTGCAAAAAGCGTAAAGGCAAAGTCGGGATCTTGACTTATAAAATAACAATATTCATTTTCTTCTATTATGAGCTCGGTTTCGTTTATATATTTAATTCTTATATCGTCTCCGTCATAAACGGTGATATTAAGCGGAATGTTAGTGACATTAATTTCAAGATAGGCTTTAAAAGGGAGATTGTGTTCTTCTCTGATTACGGTAGATTTCCACCCAAAAAGCTCGTCCGCAAAAATTTGTGAAATAAAGGCAAGTGCCCCCATAATCACCGCAAGTACTACAAAAATGATAAAAAACCGCCATTTTTTATCGAGATGCTCGAGGCTCTTATAACGCCGTCTCATTTAATTCGCCTCCCTGTAGAGTAAAAACCAGCTTATCAGCTTATTAAAAAGCCGTACGGCAGAGGGGACAAATATAAAAATGAGAATGACAAGGCACGCCGCTAAGGATAAGCAACAAAAGCCCGCAAAAGCCATTGCGGGAGGAGCGAGGTCGGTTGCTACACCGCCAAGAAAACCTGTTATCATTCCGAGAGAAACTGGTATCGATAAAATTCCCACAGCAGTAAACAGTATTATTAGCAAAATTGCGGAAAATATCATCAAAAATATTACCGCACATAACATAACTGCGGGTAAAAAACAAAGGGCTCTCGCAAGTTTTCGGCTTGTTTTTTCGTTTTGGCTCGATTTTTGTGACATTAGGGAGTTCCCTCAAAAGCTTAATAATGTAGTGATTAATTATACCTTATTATATTAATATTGTCAAGTTTTTGAGTGGGTGGTGTCTGACTTAATATTTGATAAAATTTTAATTTTTACCTATTGACATTTGGAAATATTTGTGTTAAAATCAAAGCATACTAAACAGATAGGTAATAAAGGAGATAAAGATATGAGCAACTATAAATTCGAAACAAAGCAGGTTCACGTAGGGCAGGAGAGCCCCGACAGTGCCACCGATGCGAGAGCGGTGCCAATTTATGCCACTACCTCATATGTTTTTAAGGACTCGGCACAGGCGGCAGGACGTTTCGCTTTATCGGAGGGTGGGAATATCTACACTAGACTTATGAACCCGACATCTGATGTTTTCGAACAGAGAATTGCGGCACTTGAGGGTGGTGTGGCGGCACTTGCAACCTCGTCGGGTGCGGCGGCTGTAACCTATGCAATAGAGAACATTGCAAAGAGCGGCGACCATATTATTTCGGCACAGAGCGTTTACGGCGGTACATACAATCTATTCGCTAATACTCTGGCAGATTTCGGAATTGAAACAAGCTTTGTATTAGGAACCCCCGAAAGCTACGCCGAAGCAATCCGCCCAAACACCAAGGCGATATTTTTAGAGTCGCTCGGAAATCCGAATTCTGATGTATCGGATTTAGAAGCCATTGTTAAAATAGCTCACGACAATCATATTCCCGTAATTGTCGACAACACCTTTGCAACACCCTATTATTTCAGACCAATTGAGCATGGTGCCGATATAGTGGTACACTCAGCGACAAAGTTTATCGGAGGTCATGGAACCGTTATCGGCGGTGTTATTGTTGACAGCGGCAACTTCAACTGGAATAACTCGGATAAATTCCCAGGACTAACAAAGCCCAATCCAAGCTACCACGGCGTAGTGTTTACCGAGGCGGTAGGAAATCTCGCTTATATAATTAAAATCAGAACAACTCTTATGAGAGACACTGGCTCAACTCTCAGCCCGTTCCATTCCTTCCTCTTTTTACAAGGTCTTGAAACGCTTTCTCTCAGAATTGAAAGGCATGTTTCAAATGCACTTAAGGTAATAGATTTCCTGAAATCTCACCCACAGGTGGAAAAGGTAAATCACCCTTCGTTAGCAGGCAGAACAGACAATGCGTTATATAATAAATATTTTCCGAATGGTGCAGGTTCGATTTTCACCTTTGAAATCAAGGGTGGCGCAGAGGAAGCTAAGGCCTTTATCGACCGTTTACAGCTCTTTTCGCTCCTCGCAAACGTAGCAGATGTGAAGTCTCTGGTAATTCACCCCGCATCAACCACACATTCGCAGATGAGCGGAGACGAATTACTAGCATCAGGAATTAAGCCAAATTCAATCAGGCTTTCGATAGGAATTGAGCATATTGACGATATAATTGCCGACTTAAAACAAGCATTTTAGGGGGGATATTACACATGAATATTTATGAAAGCATCACCGAGCTTATCGGTAAAACACCACTCTTACAGCTTAACAATTTAAAGAAAAGGCTGGATTATAAAGCCGATATTCTAGCAAAGCTGGAGTATTTTAACCCCGCAGGAAGTGTTAAGGACAGAATTGCATTTGCGATGATAAAAGATGCCGAGGAAAAGGGTATTTTAAAGCAAGGCTCAGTTATTATAGAACCCACGAGCGGCAACACGGGAATTGGGCTTGCATCTGTTGCGGCGGCTAGAGGGTACAGAATTATCCTTACCATGCCCGAAACCATGAGCGTGGAAAGAAGAAGCCTGCTTAAGGCTTATGGCGCCGAGCTTGTGCTGACGGAAGGCGTAAAAGGCATGAAGGGTGCAATTGCAAAAGCAGAGGAGCTGGCTGAAACTATACCTAACAGCTTTATCCCCAGTCAGTTTGAAAATCCGATAAATCCCGAAACCCACGAGAAAACCACAGCTGTTGAAATTTGGAATGACACCGACGGGAAGGTCGATATAATAATCGCAGGTGTCGGAACAGGCGGAACCGTGAGCGGTATCGGAAAGGCACTTAAAGCCAAAAATAAGGATATTAAGATAATCGCAGTTGAACCATTTGATTCCCAGGTACTCGGTAAAAACACCCCTGGACCGCATAAGCTTCAGGGAATAGGCGCAGGCTTTGTGCCGAAAACTTTGAATACAGAAATATATGACGAAATAATCGCCGTAAAAACAGAGGACGCCTTCTCTGCTGCTAAGAACCTCGCACGAAGCGAGGGTGTGCTGGTGGGTATTTCGTCGGGTGCAGCTTTATCGGCGGCTATTTCGGTTGCGGAAAAAGATGAAAACAAGGGTAAAAAAATTGTAGTAATTTTACCCGACACAGGTGACAGGTACTTATCAACCGCGCTCTTTGATGATTAATAAAGTGAGCATTATTTGACTTGATTTTTTACTTTTCGTATGTTATAATAAAATTCGTAAAATTTAATACAAGGAAAGGTAAAATTATGAAATTCTTTATCGATACGGCAAAGGTTGACGACATTCAAAAAGCGTATGACATGGGTATTATATGCGGAGTTACTACTAACCCTTCACTTATTGCGAAGGAGGGACGTGACTTTAAGCAGGTTATCGCTGAGATTGCAAGCATAGTAGACGGTCCAATCAGCGGCGAGGTTAAGGCTACCACTGTTAAGGCAGAGGATATGATAGCCGAGGGACGTGAAATCGCTAAAATTCATCCCAACATGGTTGTTACAATTCCGATGACAGCAGAGGGCTTAAAAGCCACGAAGGTGCTTGCAAGCGAGGGAATTAAGACTAATGTTACTCTTATTTTCTCGGCAAATCAGGCACTTCTTGCGGCAAGAGCAGGTGCAACCTATGTTTCGCCCTTCCTCGGACGTCTTGATGATATATCTACTGATGTTATGGAAATTATCCGCCAGATAGTTGACATATTTGATGTTGCGGGAATTAAATCCGAAATTATCGCAGCAAGCGTTCGTCACCCCATTCACGTTACACAGTGTGCGTTAGCAGGTGCCCATATTGCAACTGTTCCGTACAGCGTATTCGTACAGATGATTAAGCATCCGCTCACTGACCAAGGTATAGAGAAGTTCGTTGCAGATTATAAGGCTGCTTTCCCGAACGAGTAAACGTTATTTCATAGCTTTAGCCGTGTATCTTTTTGATACACGGCTAAAAATTTACCCTGCCACTATGTATACAAATTTTGAAGCTATTTTTCGCATAAGCTACTGAACGAGCAAAAACAAACAACGTGCTAATATTTGAACAAATCCGACCATAATTTATGTAGTGTTCTGAAATGGGAACGCTACATTGACTTTTTGAATAAATAGTGCTATAATGAGAACAATAAACACGGAGGTGATAATGTTGGTAGAACGAAAAGAATATTTGGAAAACCTAAAGTCGTGGAAAGACGAGCAGGTAATTAAAGTTGTTACCGGTATCCGTCGTTGTGGTAAATCAACACTTCTCACGCAGTATCAATCCTGGCTTTTGAAAAATGGTGTTTCCAAAGAACAAATCGTTGCTGTAAACTTCGAAGAACTGGAATACGAGGATTTATTTGATTATAGAAAGCTGTATGTATATTTAAAAGCACGGCTTGTAACTAACAAGACAACCTATATCTTCTTAGATGAAATCCAAAAGGTTGCTTTTTTCGAAAAAGCAGTAGATAGCCTTTATGTAAAGCCAAATGTTGACATCTATATCACAGGCTCAAATGCATATATGCTGTCTGGAGATTTAGCCACACTCCTTAGTGGCAGATATGTTGAAATCGGAATGCTGCCTTTATCGTTTAAAGAATTTCTTGAAATAACCGAGCTTTCAAAGGAACAAGGCTTTGCGCGGTATTTGAAAAGCGGAGGTCTGCCTTATGTTGCCGCTATGGAGCACACTGATGAAAAGGTGTCAACCTATTTAGAGGGTATATACAACACAGTCATTGTAAGAGATATTGAGGACAGACAGGCGCGTCGTGAGAGCGATCCGACAATGAGAAAAATAACAGATATCGCACTTTTAAAGACGATTGCAAAGTATTTGTCCAGCGTTGTCGGCAGTCCGATATCTGTAAGAAATATCACAGATTACCTGACCTCAAACGGCAGGAAAATATCGCCGAATACAGTAAATGATTATGTGGAAGCGCTATTGGAGTCGTTTATATTTTATCCAGTTGAGCGATTTGATATTGCTGGCAAGCAGCTTTTGCAAGCGAACAGAAAATTTTATATCGTTGATTTAGGAATACGCAATCATATATTACCCCGCAAAAATTACGATCTCGGTTTTTCACTGGAGAATGTGGTATATCTTGAACTTCTACGCCGTGGATATAAGGTAACGATGGGTAAGCTAGGAAATACAGAGGTTGATTTTGTTGCAGAAAAACAAGGCGAATACGAATATTTTCAAGTAACTGCGGATATGACCGCCAAGGAAACCTTTGAACGCGAGATGCGACCACTTGAAAATATCAAGGACAATTACGGAAAAGTCGTACTTACAGCCGACTTGTTGACGTTAGGTAATTACAACGGTATTAAGGTAAAGCATTTGTCGGATTGGTTGCTTGAAAAGGAAGAATAGAAATTCTTACTTGTAAATTCCTAAAAAATATGGTAGACTATTAGGGTGTAATTGTAAAAATAAAAGACGAATTAAGGAATGAAACAAAATGGCGAAAAAAGATTACGGCGACCATAGCCTAAAAGCACTTAAAGGACCTGACCAGGTGCGTAAACGTCCTGCGGTTATTTTCGGTTCTGACGGTATAGAGGGCTGTGAACATTCCGTTTTCGAAATACTCTCGAACTCGATAGATGAAGCCAGAGAGGGCTACGGAAAAGAAATCATAATTAAAAAATATCTCGACTATTCGATTGAGGTTATCGATAACGGACGAGGTATTCCGATAGATTATAACAAAAACGAGGACAAATATAACTGGGAGCTTGCTTTCTGCACACTTTACGCAGGCGGAAAATACGATAATAACTCAGGTGATAATTATACCTATGCACTGGGACTTAACGGCTTAGGCCTATGTGCAACGCAGTTTTCGGCCGAATATATGGAAGTCGAGAGCAACAACGGCACCTGGAAGCACACTCTCCGCTTTGAAAAGGGTTTCAATGTAACGCTCGAAAAGGACGAGAGGGGTTTTGTTAAAGCAAAATCCGATGGCAGTACAGGGACTAGGATTAAATGGAAACCCGACCTTGAGGTTTTCACCGAAATAGATGTCAGCGATGAGTATTTTTCCAGTATATTAAGGCGTCAGGCTATCGTTAATGACGGGCTGATTTTCCGTTTAATGACCGAGAACGAAGATGGAAGCTTCACCGAATCGGCATATTGCTACGAAAACGGAATTGACGATTATTTAAAGGAAGTCACAGGCGACGACACCATAACCGTGCCTCAGAGCTGGAATACCACGAGACAGGGACGTGACAGAGCCGATAGAGACGAATATAAGGTAAAATTAAGAGTTGCGCTGGTTTTTACGAACAAACATAAGCTAACTGAGCATTATCACAACTCCTCTTGGCTTGAGCACGGCGGGAGCCCCGATAAAGCCTTACGAACCGCTTTTGTGAGCCAAATCGATAATTATTTAAAGCAAAATAATAAATATAATAAAGGTGAAAGCAAGATTAATTTCACTGATATTGAGGACTGTCTGGTATTTTTATCCTCGAACTTTTCGACTCAGACCAGCTACGAAAACCAGACAAAAAAGGCGATAAACAACAAATTTATACAGGAAGCGATGACTGACTGGCTAAAGCACCAGCTTGAGGTGTATTTTCTCGAAAATAAAGACGAGGCGCTTCGTATATGCGAGCAGATAATCGTTAACAAGCGTTCTCGTGAGAATGCTGAAAAAACAAGACTGAATTTAAAGAAAAAGCTTGCAGGAAATATCGATCTTTCTAATCGCGTTGAGAAGTTTGTCGATTGCCGTTCCAAGGATATTACGAGACGTGAAATCTACATCGTGGAGGGTGACTCGGCTTTAGGCTCGGTAAAGCTTGCCAGAGATTCAGAGTTTCAGGCAGTAATGCCAGTTCGTGGTAAAATACTCAACTGCCTTAAATCAAATCTCGATAAGATTTTCAAGAATGAGATAATAACAGACTTAATAAAAGTGCTAGGCTGCGGTGTTGAGGTCAGCTCAAAGGCAAATAAAGAGCTCTCGACTTTTAGTCTCGAAAATCTTCGCTGGAGCAAGGTTGTAATTTGTACCGATGCCGATGTAGACGGATTTCATATTCGTACCATGATTTTAACCATGCTTCACTGCCTTGCACCCACACTTATTACTGAGGGGCTGGTGTATATTGCGGAGTCGCCGCTATATGAAATTAACTGTAAGGACGAGACCTTCTTTGCTTATACAGAGCAGGAAAAGAGCCGTATTATAACTGGCTTCGGTGATAAAAAATATACAATTCAGCGGTCTAAGGGACTCGGCGAGAATGACCCCGACATGATGTCGCTTACCACCATGAATCCCGAAACCAGACGGCTGATTAAGGTTACACCGACAGGAGCACAGGAAGCACAGGATATGTTTGATTTGCTCCTTGGCAACAATTTACAAGGGCGCAAGGATTTTATACAGGAAAACGGCAGCCAGTATCTTGAGGCTGCGGATGTTAGTTAAATTTAAGGGGAACAGGCATTGAAAAAAGAAAAAAGTACAGAAAAAAAGAAGTCAAATAAGCATCCAGGTGCCTATATAGAGGGCGCTGGTACCGTGGTTGAAAAGCCTATTACCGATACACTCGAGGAAAACTTTATGCCTTATGCTATGAGCGTAATTGTTTCCCGTGCACTGCCTGAGATTGACGGCTTTAAGCCCGCACACAGAAAGCTTTTATATACAATGTATAAAATGGGGCTACTCGGTAGTACAAGGACTAAATCGGCGAATATTGTCGGTCAGACCATGAAGCTCAATCCCCATGGCGACCAGGCGATTTACGAAACCATGGTTCGTCTTGCGAAGGGGAATGAATCCCTGCTCCACCCTTATGTTGACAGCAAGGGTAACTTCGGCAAAGCCTATTCGAGAGATATGTCTTATGCGGCGTCTCGTTATACCGAGGCAAAGCTTGAGCCTATCTGCCGTGAGCTGTTCGATGAGATTGACAAGGATACTGTTGATTTTACACCGAACTACGACAACACTATGCAGGAGCCGACACTTTTCCCCGTAAAATATCCGTCGGTGCTGGTGAATAACAATATTGGTATTGCAGTATCGATGGCAAGCAATATCTGTTCATTTAATTTAACCGAGATTTGTGAAACTACAATTGCGATAATGAAGGACCCCGAGCATGATATCATCAGTACACTTAAGGCACCCGATTTCCCTGGCGGCGGCTATATCGTGTATGACGAGGGAGAGCTTAGGACAATTTATGAGACAGGACGAGGCGGAGTTAAGGTTCGTGCAAAATATAATTACGACAGCTCCAGTAACGTCATCGAAATAACAGAAATACCGCCTACAACCACAGTTGAGGCTATAATTGATAAAATTGTCGAGAATGTCAAGCTTGCTAAAATCAAAGAAATAAACGACGTTCGAGATGAAACTGACTTATCGGGACTTAAGCTTGCGATTGACTTAAAACGTGGGGTTGATGCCGATGCGCTTATGCAAAAGCTGTACCGTATGACACCGCTTCAGGACACGTTTTCATGCAACTTTAACATTCTTATAAGTGGAAATCCCCGTGTAATGGGTGTTCGTGAAATTTTAGAAGAATGGCTAGCGTTTAGGATTGAATGTGTTAAGCGGAGAGTTTATTTCGAGCTTAATAAAAAGAAAGAAAAGCTACATTTACTGCTAGGACTTCAAAAAATTCTTGTGGATATAGATAAGGCTATTAAGATTATCCGTGAAACCAAGGAGGAAGCCGAGGTTGTACCGAACCTCATGATAGGCTTTGGAATTGACGAAATTCAAGCTGATTATGTGGCGGAAATCAAGCTTAGGCATATCAACCGTGAATATATCGCCAAAAGACTTGACGAAATTGAGAGCCTTCGTGCCGATATTCTCGATATGGAGGAAATACTAGGCAGTGCGAGACGTGTCAAAGCTATTATAATCGAGGATTTAAAGGATATAGCAAAGAAATACGGTCAGCCCCGCCGAACCCTGTTCACCTATGTAAGCGAGGAGGAGGATGATGTTGCCGAGGAGGTTTCAGATTATGCGGTTAACATCTTTGTAACTAGAGAGGGTTATTTCAAGAAAATAACGCCATTGTCGCTTAGAATGGGTGGCGAGCAGAAGTTCAAGGAGGGTGACGGGCTTTTAATTCAGCTTGAAGCCACGAACAGACACGAATTGCTGTTCTTCACGAATAAGGGGCAGGTGTATAAAACCCGTGCCGCCGATTTTGAGGATACCAAGGCAAGCGTAATGGGTGATTATATCCCATCAAAGCTTGACTTTGAAGATGATGAGCGAATGATTTGGATGGTGGCTACGCTTGATTATAGCGAAATGCTGGTGATTTTCTTTGAAAACGGTAAATGCGCTAAAATTCCGCTATCCTCTTATGAAACCAAAACTAAACGTAAAAAGCTGCAAAACTCGCTTAACACGCAGTTTGCGACTATTTCGATAACAAAGATTACCGAGGACTGTGACTTTGTTTTACAATCTACGGCAGATAAGGTAATGATTTTTTCATCAGTGCTTGTACTGCCTAAGGCAACCCGTGATACACAGGGAGTACAGGTAATGAGGCTAACGAAGGCGGCTTTAAAATCGGCACAGGTATTTACCGAGGGTATGATAAAAAAGCCCGAGGATTTTATAACGAAAACCATTCCAGTAGCTGGCACACCAGTTAAATACGAGGTTGTTCAAATGAAACTCGAATAAACAGAAAGGATTGATACCATGCTAACAGATATTGAAATCGCACAAGCGGCAAATGTCAAGAAAATCCGTGAAATAGCTGAAAATCTGAACATCAGGGAGGACGAGCTATTACCCTACGGGCATTATAAGGCGAAGCTCTCGGAGGAGCTTTTCGCAAGGGTTAAGGATAATAAAGATGGTAAGCTGGTTCTGGTTACTGCTATTAATCCTACACCAGCAGGCGAGGGAAAAACCACCACAAGCGTGGGACTGGCACAAGGTATGGCGAAGATCGGTAAAAATGCAATCCTTGCACTTCGTGAGCCGTCACTCGGTCCTGTTTTCGGAGTTAAGGGTGGTGCAGCAGGCGGCGGTTACGCGCAGGTGGTGCCTATGGAGGACATAAATTTACATTTCACAGGTGATATGCACGCAATAACCAGTGCTAATAATCTGCTTTGTGCCTTACTTGACAACCATATTCAGCAAGGGAACGCACTAGGTATAGACCAGCGTCGTATTCAGATTAAGCGTTGCCTAGATATGAACGACCGTGCGCTCCGTAACGTAATTGTCGGTATGGGCGGAAAGCTTGATGGGATACCGAGAGAGGACCACTTCTGCATTACTGTTGCAAGTGAGGTTATGGCTATACTTTGCCTTGCGAGCGACCTCGATGACTTGAAGGCGAGACTGGGGCGGATTTTAGTCGCTTATTCCTTTGATAATAAACCTATTTTTGCAAAGGATTTAGACGCTGTCGGTGCTATGACGGCGTTATTAAAGGACGCTATGATGCCGAACCTAGTCCAGACACTAGAGAATACACCTGCTATTATTCACGGCGGACCTTTCGCGAATATTGCTCACGGCTGTAACTCTGTGAGAGCCACTAAGCTTGCTTTGAAGCTTGCTGATTACACTATCACCGAAGCTGGCTTCGGCTCGGATTTGGGCGCTGAAAAGTTCTTCGATATAAAGTGCCGTTATGCGGGATTAAACCCTGACTGCGTGGTGCTTGTGGCGACTATCCGTGCATTAAAATATAACGGCGGCGTGCCTAAAACAGAGCTTGTAATAGAAAATATTGATGCACTTAATGCTGGTATAATAAATCTCGGCGTACATATCGAAAACATGAAAAAGTACGGGGTACCTGTGGTTGTGGCGATTAATCATTTCTACACTGATACCGATGCTGAAATTAATATAATTAAAAATTACTGTAATAAACTTGGTGTTCCTGTAGCCTTTTCTGATGTGTTCCTAAAAGGCGGAGAAGGCGGAAAAGAGCTTGCTGAGCTTGTTTGTGAGACTATTGTTAACGAAAAAAGTAATTTTAAGCCTATTTATGACGAGAAGCTTTCTATTAAAGAAAAGCTGACAATAATCGCAAAAGAAATTTACCGTGCTGATGCCGTAAATTACACGTCTGTAGCGGAAAAAGCAATCAAGGAAATCGAGAGCATTGGCTTCGGCGACATTCCTGTTTGTGTGGCAAAGACACAGTATTCGCTTTCTGATGACCCCACGCTTTTAGGTAAGCCTGAGAATTTCACCGTTACAGTAAGAGATGTTAAGCTTTCGGCTGGTGCGGGCTTTGTGGTGGCTTTGACTGGAGACATTATGACAATGCCTGGTTTGCCCAAAATCCCTGCTGCTAATAACATTGACGTAGATAGTGTCGGAAACATTTCGGGATTATTTTAAGATGCAGCAGTTTTATATTTCAAATTCCGTAAGTGACACAATAAAAATCGGCGAGGAATTAGGCGAAGCCCTAAAAAACGGCGATGCGGTTTTTTTCACTGGTGAGATGGGAGCGGGAAAAACCCACTTTACGAAAGGAATGGCACATAGCCTTGGGATTAAGGCGGAGATTGTAAGCCCTACCTTTGCTTTGGTGAACGAATATTTCGGTGAAAAAACGCTTTTTCACTTTGACTTATTTCGTATCAATGATTATGACGATTTGTACGGGATAGGCTTTTTCGATTATCTTGACCGTGACGGCATAATTGCGATTGAGTGGAGCGAAAATGTCCCTGATTTATGCGAAGAATTTCAGGATTATTATAAGGTGAACATAATAAAAACAGGCGAAAATAGCAGAGAAATAACGATAGATAGGCATAGTGCAAAAGAATGATTATACTAGGAATAGACTCCTCGGGTAAAACAGCTTCAGCTGCGGTATCGGAGAACGGAATAATTATCGCGAGCGGTTATATAAATAAAAAAATAACCCATTCCGAAACCTTAATTCCACTTATGGAAAATGTGCTTAGCGGGGTTAAGCTGACACTCGCCGATATTGATGCTTTTGCGGTGGCAAACGGACCTGGCTCCTTTACAGGAATAAGAATAGCAGTGAGTGCGGTAAAGGGCATGGCATTTGCTCTTGGGAAGGAAATTTATTCTGTCTCGACTCTCCATGCGTTAGCTTATAATCTGATAGGCTTCGACTGTATTGCGGTGCCTGCAATGGACGCAAGACGAAATCAGGTTTATAATGCTGTTTTCAGGATACATTCTCTTACTGACGAGGTTCAGAGGCTTACGGAGGATAGAGCGATTTCCGCAGAGGCTTTAAAAGCTGAATTAAAGCAGTATAAAGACGAAAAAATTATTATTTTGGGTGACGGTGCCGAGCTTATTTTGAGCGGGCTTGATATGGGAAATGCTTCAATAGCACCGCCGCTCTTAAGGTATCAGAATGCGGCTTCGATTTGCTTAATGTGCGGTGACGATACCGAGAGGCTGTCGGCTGACAGCATTTTGCCCGAGTATCTTCGATTGTCGCAGGCGGAGCGTGAAAAACAAGAAAGGAATGGTAATTAAGATGATATTTTTAGGCTGTGACCGTGCAGGCTATGATTTAAAGCTTGCGCTTATGGAATATTTAAAAGAAAAAAATCTTGCATACACCGATTTAGGCTGTAACGGAGAAACCGTTGATTATCCCGATGTTGCGGTAGATGTGTGTAAAAAGGTGCAGGAGGATAAAGCGAATATCGGAGTGCTTTGCTGCGGCACCGGTATCGGTATCTCGATGGCGGCGAACAAAATGAAGGGTATTCGTGCGGCAATGTGTGCGGATTATTTCTCCGCTAAGTATACAAGACTTCATAACGATGCAAACGTAATTTGCATGGGCGGACGCACCATAGGGAGCGGACTTGCAGTTGAACTGCTCGATGTATTTTTAAATACAGGCTTTGAAGGCGGAAGACATCAGCTTCGTGTTGATAAAATAAATAATATTTGTTAGGAGGACATACAAATGTCAAACGAAAATAAGAACCTAGTGGTACTTGACCACCCCTTGCTTCAGCACAAAATCTCACTTTTAAGAGACCGTAACACAGGCGCAAAGGAATTTAGAGAGCTTG
>JAVBPL010000096.1:0-12239 GCA_031549645.1 Ruminiclostridium sp.
AGAGTCGTTCAGCGTTTGAATTGGGAGACGTTTTGCCGATATATCCTCATATAAAAGCTCTCTACTTGCGTTATCCTTCATCTTTAGCCATATTTCGTATGGTTCAACGGAGTTCGAACGTCTTGCGAAATTGTAATTCATTACGGCAAAACTTTTTGAGGTTTTATCGTCCTTGCTTTCGTTAGGATTAATTCCAGGCCAGTAGTCAATCACAGCAAGAACCGTGAGAGCCATGTAATCATTGGCACCCCATTTAACCATTATATCATCGCCGAGCTCAAGGCTTAAGTTATCAGCAAGCGACCTCGAAACAAGAATACCCGATTTGAAGTCTACAAGCGAGTTACAATAATTCCAAAAATGTACTGGCAACAAATCATCTCTAAACCATGCTGTCTCCGCAAATTTATCGGGTTCTATTGCCATTACCGTTACATTGCCGATTGCTCCCTTACTCTCGCCGACTTTTGCATTATCAACTCTTAAAACCTTAGTTGCAATGTCAACACCTGCTAGTGTTTCATATTTAGTAAAATCTGTTTCTATATAGGAAATACTAACTGAGTCTACCGTTAAGCCCGAGGTTTCCAGCCAGTATTCTTCTACCGTGATATCAGCACCGTTATTATAGTAAATTCTGTCTTCTTTATTATTATTAATCGCTCTTGCAGTATTTGTGAAAAAGAGCCCAAAGGAAAAAGTTATAATCATAAAAAGCATAAGAAATCGTTCCTTACCGCCTTGGGAACGGCTTACTGTCGTAAGTGCAAGATACTGAGACGGACTCCAAAAGAGTCTGCCTATAAAATAAATAAGCTTTAACACATAAGGGAATATGCGGACAAACAATAAACCTAAGCCGAAAACCATTAACGTTGAAAACACAAATAATAGCGGGTCTATATTACCCGACGGCGTATAACTGGCATCAAGCATAAGGTTATTTTGGACATCAGTATATACGAATAAAAATGCTATAGAAGCCGCAATAAGTATAACATCGACAAAGCATTTTTCCCATAACGAGAACTTTACAACCTTGCTTTTGCTCTGCTTATACTGAACTATAGAAAGCTTTGATGCAGGAATAACAGGTAAAATACTGGTAATAAAGAAAATCGCCACTGCAAGCAAGGCATAAAGAACTGCATTAAAAGTAATCTTTGCCGAAATGCCTGTCCTGTTAACAAACTCTAGAAAGCCGTTCGACACACCTAAAAGCTGGCACAGCAGCAAGCCTAAAAACGGTGCAATTATAAGAGTAATAAGCCCTAAGAACAATAGCTCCAGGGAATAAAGCAGAAACACCTGTCCTGAACCCGCACCTCTGCTCTTAAATACAGCGATTTCGTTCTTTTCTTGTTCGATATTCAGTTGTGAAACCATAAAAAGATAGAAGCCAAGCATAACCATTGTGGGAATTTGTAAAATCCACAGAAGCCTTGAAAGGTTATCGGCACGCTCGCCATACTTTTCCATTATGTTGTATACACCCATTTCGAAGGTATATTCGTTATCTTTATAAAATTTAAAGTCATCGCTTATTTTTAATATTATAGCTTTAATTTCGTTCATATCTATCTTTTGGTATAAAAGAGAATAACTCGAAAATATATCTGTAAGTGAAATAGCTTCATTGAGCATTAAATCATTACGAAATACATCGTAATCAAGCACCAACGCATTTAAGTACGGCGACATAGTCTCTGACCAATAGGTATCAGTTTCAGAGCCTTGCTCATAAACACCGACTACACGGACTGTTACGTCAGGTTTTGATGTATCCATTGATTTAATCAAGTAATCTATATCGATATTTATATTAAGTGTTTTAAGAACAGCTTCGGTGGTGATAACCTCATAAGCTCCGTCAGCGTTTTTACCTTTCTCGTACATACGTCCACGGGTTATTGCGATATGCTCCTCTATTCCGTCCATTGCTGCCATTTTTACACGGGTATACGAATTTTTATCCTTGGTTGAACCGTTAAGAATATAGAGCAGGTTATCAATTAATACAGTTTTTTGGGTTCCTATGGGAATTCCAATATCTGAAACCTGTTCACTTACTACCTTTGGAAGTGTATTAATAATTTCAAGCTGTTCTTCCTTTGTGTAATTTACATTCACATTTTTAGAAACGGTATACATTCCTGGGAAATTACCACTATTAAGTTGATATTCCTCCATGTCCTTAATAAGCATTCTTTGAAGCGATGCGTCCATATAAATCGGGATAGTGCTAATCATACCCGCAGCCATTAAGAAGCCTAGGAACAAGCATAAAATCATCCATTTGGTGCTTTTTATTTTTCTGAATAATATAGTTAACAAAATTTGTAACCTCGTCAGTTTATTTTACTATTACTTGCTCTCCAGCTTTTAACCCGCTTGTAATTTCAATTTCGGTTGCATTTGAAATACCTACTGTGACATCAACCTCTTTTTTTACACCGTCCTCAAGTATTCTTAAAAAAGTACGTCCATCAAGGGTTTGCACTAGTGTTTTCGGTATAACAACTGCGTTTTCGCTTATAGCTTTTACTAAGGTAACATCTGCTAGGTTACCCAGTAAAGCGAACGAGGGCTTAAAATCCACAAATTCAGCACTAATTTGAAGTAAATTCTCGTCACCTCTCGCTCTTGCTTCAGTAGGAGTATCAGTAACCACTCCGTTATATTCATCATCACCTATCTTAATGGTAACGTTATCATTTAACGTAAATGTGGTAGCATCTGAAACAGTCGCTTTAACATATAAATCGTCGGGATTAATTATAGTAACTAAAACCTTATACGGATTGACCTCATCACCTGGGTTTATTTTATCGACAAAACTCACCTGCCCTGAAATAGGTGCAAATACCTTTGAGCCGTTATATTCTGCCTCGTATTTTAACAGCGTGTTTTCTTCAATCTCAAGCTGAAGCTTATCAGCAGATGAGCCGCTGTTGTTGTAGTTGGTTCTGGCTAAGTTAACTTTTAACCTTTGAATTTTTAAATCGTATTCGAGTGTTCCCGTATTCATTTCGGCGATTAAGTCACCCTCGTTTACCATATCACCCACCTTGGGGTAGATGGTTTTTATCTGTCCTGTATAATCTGTAAAGAAGCAATCAACTGATGTTTTAGAATAAACATAGCCTGTTACTATTCTGGTGCTTATTATTGTTTTTAACTTAGCTGTATATGTAGAATAAACGACATCCTCAACCTTTATCGTGGGTGGGTCCAGTAAGGCTTCTTCTTCTGGGAAAAAGTAACAGCCAGTTAAAATAAGTGTCGTACAAATGCCTAAAATACCAATTGAATGTTTCTTCATTATAAATTCCACATTTCCTTTCAGAGTTTACTACTCTTCATAACAATACTAGAATAATTCTAACACTTTTTTCACTTTTTTTCAACTGTATTCTAAAATTTAATTTCCTTTGCGTAAGCAAAGGAAATTATACTAAACTCTAGGTTTTGAATTATAGCCAAGCTCTGTTACAATTTTCGCAAGCTCATCTGCTGTATATAAGCCCAAGCTGTGTATTTCTGCGGATTTTTCCTCTAAGCTTACTGCCGCGGTTACACCCTCAAGACTGTTAAGCTTATCCTCAATCCGCTTAACGCAGTGTCCGCATGACATACCCTCAATTTCAAGCCTTATCATATTCTCTCCCCCATTTCTTATATCTTTTAATTTTACACCTCTAAGCCTCAAAGCATTTCCAACCACGAATAACGAGCTCATACTCATTGCAGCCGCCGCAAGCATAGGATTTAAGCCAATCCCAAAAGCTTTATATAAAGCACCTGCCGCTATCGGTATACCGATACAGTTGTAGAAAAAAGCCCAAAAAAGATTTTGCTTGATATTTCTAATAACTTTTTTACTTAGCTTAATCATTTTTGGTATATCTGAAATGTCGCTGTTAAGCAGTACAATATCTGCTGCATCTATAGCGATATCGGTACCCTTACCTATCGCAACTCCGACATCAGCTAACGCAAGTGACGGTGCATCATTAACCCCGTCTCCTACCATTATGACTAAACCTTTCTTCTTTATTTCAGCTATTTTTTCAGCCTTTTCGGCGGGAAAAACATCTGATATTACCTCACCAATTCCTATCCTTGCTGAAATAGCATTAGCAGTAAGCTTATTATCACCTGTCAGCATTATGGGCTTGATGCCATTTCCTTTTAACACCAATATAGTGGTTTCTGCATTTTTCGTGATTTTATCTGCTATCGTTATTATTCCTAAAATTTTGTTCCTACTGAAGATAAAGAGCGGCGTTTCACCCTTTTCAGCGTAAGCCTTTGCTTTATTTATACATTCGCCATCTGATATACCAGTTATTTCAGTTAAAAAAAGGTTGTTACCTGCATAATATCTCTCATTATTTATTATTCCTGATATACCTCTGCCAGTATGAGCGGTATAATCATGGCACTCCTCATATATAATATTATTATCCAGTGAATACTCAATAATCGCTTCAGCAAGAGGATGCTCAGATGACTTTTCAAGTGAATATGCGACTTTTTTAAGCATTTCCTTATCTGATAAATCATCGCTTATTATATTAATGACAGAAGGCTTCCCTACTGTTATTGTTCCTGTTTTATCAAAAACAATTGTTTTCGCTTTATGCACCAGCTCCAGGCTCTCGGCGTTTTTTATTAAAATTCCGTTCTCGGCTCCCTTTCCTGTACCAACCATAATAGCGACAGGTGTAGCAAGCCCTAAAGCACAAGGACATGAAATTACAAGGACAGATATAGCATTTGATAAAGCAAACTCCAAATCTCCGTCCAAAATTAACCATATAGCAAACGTAATAATCGCAATAACAATCACAATAGGAACAAATATTCTACTGACCTTATCTGCAAGCTTTGCAATAGGTGCTTTTGAATTAGCGGCCTCGTCAACCAGCCTTATTATCTGCGATAAAACAGTATCACTTCCAACCTTTTGTGCTTTTACCTTAACATACCCGCTTTTACAGATTGAAGCACTGATTAAGCTGTCGTCTGTATTTCTTTCTACTGCAAGGCTTTCACCAGTAACAGCCGATTGGTCGAATGAGCCATTTCCAAAAACTATCACTCCGTCGGCAGGAATATAATCTCCAGCTTTTATTATAAAAATATCGTCCTTTTGTAGCTCCTCTGCGATTATCTCCTTTTCACCATCATCTGTCTCGATTATAACCGTTTTAGGGCGTAAATCCAGCAGCTTGTTTATTGCACTCGTAGTTTTCCTTTTAGCAAGAAGCTCAAGATATTTACCTAGTGAAATAAGTGTCAGAATGGTTCCAGCACTTTCGAAATAAAGATTCATCATGAATTGGTTAACAGCTTCAAAATCTGATAATCCTAAAGCAAAGCTTATTCTATATATTGCATATATCCCATAAAATATAGCAGCAGATGAACCGATTGCAATAAGGCTGTCCATATTTGGCGTACGCTTAAAAAGTGATTTATAACCCTTTATAAAGTATTTGCGATTTATATAAGTAATAGGCAGGGTGAGTAAGAACTGCGTAAAAGCAAACACCAACGCATTTTTTTCGCCATGAAAAAATGCAGGTAAAGGTAATCCAAGCATGTGCCCCATTGAAATATACATGAGTAGAGCAAGAAACACAAATGATGTAATTAAGCCTTGCTTGGTGCTCTTTAAATCTGTTTCAGCCCTGCTTTCTTTCAGCGATATATCTTTATTTTCAAACAAAGCTGCGCCATATCCTGCTGAAATAACGGTTTCTATGATTTTTCCCTGTGTCAATACCTTTTCATCATACTCGACCATCATGTATTCAGAAAGTAAGTTAACATCTGCTTTTTTAACCCCGTCAAGAACTGAGACTGCTTTTTCTATATGAACCGAGCAAGCGGCACAGGACATACCTGTTATTTTAAACTTTTCCTTCATTTTTTAATCTGTCTCCTCTTTGGCATTACAAATAGTATACCACTATTTTAAATAGAAATCAATATAAATATACTAAATTGGTATAATATTAAAATATGTTGACTTTGAATAATCAAAGTGATAAAATATTTGAAGATTAAAGGAGGGGTTGTACAACATAATGATAAAAAACATAATTAGCGGTGGGATTATAGGCTCGTCGATGATGCTTCCTGGCGTAAGCGGCGGAACAATGGCTATAATAATAGGAATTTATGACAAGCTTATAAATGCTGTCGCAGATATAAACAAGGAGTTTAAAAAAAATATTGTTTTTTTACTTCAAATATGTATCGGTGGACTAGCGGGTGTATTGCTTCTTTCAAAGTTGCTGCTTAAAATCACCGAGCTTTTTCATACACCAATGATGTTCCTTTTTATAGGGATAATACTCGGCAGCGTACCATTACTGGTGAAAAAATCTGGTGCAAGATTTAATAGTATAATTGAACCGATTTATATACTCATCGGTTTTTTAATAATACTGTTAATCTCAAAAATTCCAACAGGCTACTCTGAAATAATGACAGAAAAAAGCCTTATAGATTATATAAAGCTTTTTATCATAGGATTTATTATTTCGATTGCCCTTGTACTGCCAGGGATATCTGCAACATATACCCTCCTCGTATTCGGTATGTACGAAAGCTTTCTAAATGCTATATCTGGCATGGATATTGGTTTTTTACTTCCGCTGGCTCTCGGCTTAGTTGTCGGAATTTTTACAGTTACAAGGCTCCTAAAGCTATTAATGGAACGGTTTTCCAAAGGTACATTCTTAATTATTTGCGGCTTTATGATAGGCTCTGTTATAGAGATTTTCCCCGGTTTTCCAGGCGGCGTTGAAATAACCGTTTGCATATTTGCCTTTGTACTTGGTTTTCTGCTGACTTTTTTTATGGGCAAGTCAAGGAATACTGATTTAGCTTAACTTAAGGAACGCCAATACAATTATAATTATGGCTCCAAGCTTTGAAATATCTATTTTTGTAACCTCTGAAAGCTTATACCCTAGATAGTTACCAAATAGTATTGCGAAAACTGAAACAATAAAGACTATGGCTAGAATTACTAGCTTGCTTGTACCCTCGGCTCCCGTTATTCCTACTACCATGCTGTCTATGGACATTGAAAAACCGACTAAAATGCTTTCTCGTAGCTTTAACGTTCTTATAATCGAATTTGAATTATTCTGAAATAATTTATATAACCCTAAAATAAATAAAATTAAGAAAGAGGCAATTTTTGATATATCAGGCGGAATAAATTGGTTAACGATATCGCTTATATATAATGATATTCCAAGCATCAGGGTACACATAATGCTAATTATTAAATTCGAATATTTATTTATTTTTGTAAAATTGACACCATAGCTGAAAGACATGGCAAACGCATCAGCCGACAGTGCTAGTGCCATTAGTATCGCTTCGGACAAATTCATTAATAAAAACCCCCTAGTCATATACTATGACTTAAAGGGGGTTTTTGATATTATACTACTCTAGATTATTGGCGTTTTGGGTAAATCTCTCCAGAACATCTGATGTACCTCGGTACTCGGTGAACTATTTACATGGTCACAGTCGTTAAAGCCTATAATTGAGCCTTTTTCATCGTTAAACTTTATTGTAGTTATCGAGGTGTTATCGACCCATAGGTTTAAATTGCTGATTTCATCGACCTTATAACCCTTTATATATGCAAGAAAGGTATAAATCGCACAACCGTGTGAAACCACCGCAATACTTTTACCTTTATTATCTGATATTATTTCGAGCATCGCCTTTTTTACTCTGTTATAAACATCAGCAACTGATTCGCCGTTGGGGGAAACTACTTTAGCAAAATCTTTTTTCCAGTTAACACCAATTTCAGGGAAAAGCACACCTAATTCCTTCCAGTCCTTACCTTCCAAATCGCCACCGTTGATTTCCATTATGTCTTTCTCAATATTAAGCGGCAGATTATGATACCCATTAACCGCTCCAGCCGTTAAAAAAGCTCTTTTTAACGGAGAAGTATATATTACATCAAGCTCTATATCCTTAAATCTCTCTTTTAAGCATAAAAGCTGTCTTGCGCCTTTTTCAGATATATCGCCGTCGGTTTGCCCTTGGAAAACCTCTGATATATTACCCATCGCTTCGCAGTGTCTTACTAAATAAACAGTTGTTACCATGCTTCTACCTTACCTACTATTTCTGAAAGATTATTAATTTTATTGTCATTCATATAACGCTCAAGACCTGATATAACCTTAAGCGGCGATAACGGGTCGGTAATTATCGCTGTCCCCATTTGTATAGCCTTTGCACCCGCAAGCATCATTTCGACAGCATCCTCGGCTGTGGAAATCCCACCCATTCCTACAATGTCAATGTTTACGGCTCTTGCTACCTGCCACACCATTCTGATTGCAACTGGAAACACCGCAGGACCCGAAAGACCACCTACATTGTTTCTTAATATTGGTTTCCTGCTTCTGATATCTATTCTCATGCCTAAAAGCGTGTTTATAAGTGAAAGTGCATCGGCACCCTCAGCTTCTACAGCTTTTGCAATTTCAACTATATCTGTTACATTTGGGGTGAGCTTCACCATTAAGGGCTTCTTTGTAACAGCTCTCACTGCCTTGGTTACACTAGATGCACCCTCTTTCGTAATACCCCAGGCTGCTCCACCCTCTCTTACATTAGGGCAGGATATATTAAGCTCAATCATATCAACATTGGTGTTCTCCAGCTTTTCGGCTGTTCTGGCATAATCCTCAATAGTTGAGCCTGCGATATTTGCAATTATAACATTTCCTTCCGCTTTTAAGCGTGGCAGAAATGAATTAATAAACATATCTATGCCATAATTTTGAAGTCCTACGGAATTGAGCATACCCGATGGTGTTTCCGCAATTCTTGGTGGCAAATTACCGTTTCTTTTTTCGTATGTTGTGCCCTTACAGGATATGCCGCCCAGCATTTTAAGAGGATACAATTCGCTGTAATCTTCTCCGAAGCCGTATGTTCCCGATGCCGCTATAATGGGATTTGGAAACTTAACTCCAGCTACTACTACCGATAAATCGCTTTTCATAGCACTACCTCCTCACCCTTAAATATTGGACCGTCCTTACATACACGAAGAAAATATTCCTGTCCACCTCTGTTTACAATACAGGTACAGACCGCACATGCACCAACTCCACAGCCCATTCTCTGCTCAAGAGACACCTGACATTTTACGTTTTCATTTTTACATACATCAATGATTGCTTTAAGCATCGGAGTAGGACCGCAGGCATATACCATTTTAACCTTAGATCGTTTTAGCTCCTCTTTAAGCGGTTCGGTCACCATTCCGTGAAAACCTACACTGCCGTCATCGGTACAGGTGATTACATCTATACCGTTTTCCTTAAAATCGCCAGTTAATATTATTTTATCGTAGCTCCTGAAACCCAGAATAGCTGCCGAATTTTTCGGCATTATTTTTGCCGCACCGAGCATAGGCGGAACCCCGATACCTCCGCCAACAAATATAAGCCTTTCGTCATTATCGATATTTTCTGGAATAGTAAAGCCGTTTCCAAGCGGTGCAATTATATCTATATTATCGCCAACATTCAAATCTGCAAGCCTTCCAGTTCCGGCACCCCTGATTTCAAACACTATCCTAATTGTTCCATTCTCAAAATCTATGTCACAGATTGAAATTGGTCGTCTAAGAGTAAAGCCATCAATTTTAACGTGGACAAACTGACCTGCTCTCGCTAATTTAGCCACCTCGGGGCAAAGTATAGTGAAAGAATAAATTCCAGCTGATATTGCTGTTTTTTGAATTATATGATAGGTATCGCATTTAAAAGCCATAAAAATCCCCGTTTCTTAACAAATTAATGCTCTGTAAAGCTAATGTCGTTCTTTTCTTTTAAGCTTACAATTCCGTTTATAATGTGCTTCGTGAAAACTATTACTATTAAGATTAATATAATATTGCATACTGATAAAAGCGAAATATAGCTCATCTTACTTCCTAAAATTCTCTGTCCGTGAATAAAAGATAACTCGAATATCTCCCAAAGTGCAATAAATCTGATAGCGGAAGCCGCAAATACAAGCATATTGTAATATTTTTGTGAGGTTTTTTCAGTAATTTTATACTTTTTTGGCATGGGTTTACTTTTATAAATAAACACAAACGACGTAATTATTACTATTAAAGCAAGAGCGAGCCATAAAATGATAGGATACCACGAAAGACTTTTTCCGCTGATATTGGCTTCGTTTGAAAGGTAATTTGTATTCAAATCATTTACCGAATAAATAAGTATTATAAAATTAGCAACGGTTAAATATATCATACCTGCCGAAAAAACGTCAAATATAAACTGAACCAATCTATATTTGCGACTAACCTTAAAATCTCCTATTATCATTTAATGTACCTTTCTAATATAACTCTCAAATCTTTGTAATATCAATCATTTCAACATCATCAATAGTCTTTCTCATCTCAAGACAGGTTACTAAAGCATTCGCTGTATCTATTGAGGTTAAGCAAGCTATGGACCTCTCAACCGATTTACGGCGGATTTTCACGCTGTCAAATGCAGGCTTACGTCCTGTTTCCGAGGTCGAAATCACATAATCGATTTTACCGCTTTCAAGGAGAGAAATTACGTTTGGTTCCTTATTTTCCTCGTTTATTCTATAAGTGAAGTTCGCTGGAATCATGTTTTTATTAAGAAGCGATGCTGTTCCGCTGGTTGCATATATTTCGAAGCCCAACGCTTCAAAGCGACTCGCAAGGTCTATTATCTCTGGTTTGTCGGAATTCCTTACCGAAAACAGCACTCCACCCTTATACTTCATCTTGAAGCCTGCCGCAATTAATCCCTTAAATAACGCTTCCTCAAAGGTTTCGGCGATACCAAGGCATTCACCTGTCGATTTCATCTCAGGACCAAGCTGGGTATCAACATCATGCAGCTTTTCAAAGCTGAAAACAGGTACCTTAACCGCAACATATTTCGATTCCGGGAATAAACCAGCAGTATATCCCTGCTCCTTGAGCGAATGTCCCAGCATAATTTGAGTAGCGATATCCACCATCTGAACGCCTGTAACCTTACTGATATAAGGCACAGTTCTTGACGAACGTGGGTTTACCTCTATTACATATACCTGATGATTGAAAACTACATACTGGATATTCATGAGACCTATTATTTTTAGTTCCTTAGCCAGTCTTTCGGTATATGAAATAATAAGTTTCTTAATACGAGGTGATAATGTAATTGCGGGATACACTGATATACTGTCTCCTGAGTGCACACCAGCTCTCTCGATATGCTCCATAATTCCAGGAATTAGAATATCGGTTCCGTCACAAATCGCATCGACCTCAACCTCGGTTCCCATCATGTACTTGTCAATAAGAACAGGGTTTTCAAGCTTAGTAGCGGTTATAATCTCCATGTATTCCGATACATCGCTGTCACCGTGGGCGATTATCATATTCTGACCGCCTAATACATAAGACGGACGGAGTAAAACGGGATATCCAAGCTTATTTGCTATTACTAATGCTTCCTCGGTTGTGAAAACTGTGCTACCCTCTGGGCGAGGAATTTCGCACTTTTCAAGAAGCTCATCAAATCTTTCACGGTCCTCAGCGGCATCAATACTGTCGGCAGATGTGCCTAATATATTTACACCCTTGTCATGTAGATGCTTAGTGAGCTTAATGGCAGTCTGACCACCAAACTGAACCACTACACCATACGGCTTCTCGGTTTCAATTAATGCATCGACATCTTCAAATGTCAATGGGTCAAAATATAGCCTGTCACCTGTATCAAAGTCGGTTGAAACAGTTTCAGGATTATTATTCGCAATAATGGCTTCGTAGCCCATTTTCTTTAACGCCCACACGCAGTGAACAGAACAATAGTCAAACTCAATGCCCTGTCCAATTCTAATAGGTCCCGAACCGAATACTATAACCTTTTCTTTCCCAGAATTATTTTTTTCGATAAACTCCAGTGCTTCGTTCTCATCATCATAGGTGCTGTAAAAATATGGTGTTTGAGCACTGAACTCGGCAGCACAGGTGTCAACCATTTTATAAACAGCAACCTTTTTGTTTATGCCGTTTTCTTTGATAGATTGCCCTGAAAGCCTTTCAATTGTTGCATCAAGGTAATTATATTTTTTAGCACAATTGTATTTTTCCTGTGTTAATTTTCCGTCAGCAAGCATAGCTTCAA
>JAVBPL010000018.1:0-5226 GCA_031549645.1 Ruminiclostridium sp.
ATCAGAGATAACCATGGTGTCCCCGTAAAAGTAATAGGCAAGATTAAAAACACTAATAACGAAAAATCATCGGAGCTTAGGCTTATGGAAAAGGTCGAGCGTGACCCTCTGACGAAGATATACAATAAAGCTGCAACTACATCGTTTATCAAGCGTTTTCTGCGTACAGACAGCCGTGAAAGTATTGATGCTCTGATTATAATTGATGTTGATAATTTCAAGCAGGTGAACGACAATCTGGGACACCTTTTCGGGGACAGTATACTCGTTGACCTTTCTCAAGATATGCAGGATTTGTTCCGCGCCAGCGACGTAGTCGGACGTGTCGGCGGAGACGAATTTCTTGTATTTTTGCGAGGTGTAAAGCACAAAAAGCACATCGAGGATAAGGCTACCGACATCTGCCGCATTTTTGAAATGCTATATTCGGGTGAAAATGGAACTAAGATTACAGGAAGTCTCGGTATCGCATTATTTCCGCAGGACGGCGACACTTATGAGGAGCTGTTTAAAAAAGCAGATATTGCTCTTTATAAATCAAAGGGTCAGGGTAAAAACTGCTTCACTTTTTATGAGGAATGTGACTTCGACGACTTAAAGGGTGAGGGTGTACAGCTCCATGTAAACCGATATAAGCGTGATGTCCCCATTGTAAGCTCAAACAATCTGTTCGATAACGAAATTATGGATTTCGCCTTCGATATAATGGATAAGACTAAAGATGTTTCAAGTGCTATCACAATGCTGCTCAGCAAGGTCGGAAAGCACTTTGATTTGAGCCGTGTCAGCATTGCAGAGGTGGTTGATATGCCTAACTGCATGAAATTCACCTATCAGTGGTGTGCAAAGGACATTGACTCGAGAACAGGCATGATTATCACCAGCACTCAGGAGCAGTGGATAAATAAAATGCAGCAGTATGATGATAACGACATCTGCTCGCTAATTGACATTGATACCCTTAGTGATGAAATTAACGATTATACCTTACAGCTTTATAAAAAGCTGGGGATTAAGTCTCTGCTCGAATGTGCAATATTCGACAGCGGCGAATATCAAGGCTATGTAAGCTTCAGCGATTGCAGAGAGAACCGTATTTGGACCATCGAGGAGGTTAAATCTCTTAAAACTATCAGCAAAATCGTCTCCTCCTATTTACTTAAAATGCGTGCCTTTGAGCGTGCAAGCAAGCTTGTTGACCAGCTTACAAATTATGATAAGCTTACTGGACTCCCCCGCTTTAATTTATTCCTGCAATATTCCGAGGAATACCTCAAAACCAGGGAAGCTAGCGACAGATTTGCTATTACCTACCTTGACTTCAATAATTTTAAATATATTAACGAAAAGCTAGGCTCAGACAGAGCGGATAAAATACTTATTTCCTTCGCAATAGGTCTATCCAGTGTAAGCTCAGGCTTTAAGTTCAGCTGCCGTGTTTATTCCGATAAATTTGTCACCTTCTCACAGATAATGCCTGGAGAAGATATTCAAAAGAAGATACAGAAGTTTATCGAGCTTTATACAAGCAAGGAGCGTCTTAAAAACCCCGACTGCCCTATGTCAATCAGCGCAGGTGTGTATGTTTTAGAGGGCGACTTTAAAATTGATATAAATAATGCAATAGACAACGCTAATATCGCTCGTAAAAGGGCAAAGCTTCTTCAAGAAAATCAATGCATTTTATATGCAAATGAGATGAAAATGGAAATCAATAATATGCTCGAAATAGCAGGAGAAGCCGAGCAAGCAATAATTAATCATGATTTTTTAGTATATTATCAGCCGAAAATCTCACTCAAAAATGGCAGAGTAGTTGGTGCAGAGGCGCTTGTTCGCTGGAAAAGAACTGACGGCACTATTTTACAGCCTGGTTCCTTTATCCCCTATCTTGAAAAGAGCCTTTTCATTGTAAACGTCGATTTCTACGTTTATGAGGAGGTTTGTCGATACATACGAACCTCGCTAGATACTGGAAAAAGAGTGGTGCCGATTTCGGTGAATGTTTCACGTCTGCACCTTAAAAATACCGATTTCGTTCAGCGAATTGTCAAGCTCGTGACAAAGTATCGTGTACCTACCGAATATATGGAGTTTGAACTAACTGAAAGTGCCTTCTTTGACGACCAAAATATCGCAATCAAGGTAATGGAGGAAATGCGCGCGCTTGGTTTTAGGGTTTCGATTGACGACTTCGGCTCAGGCTTCAGCTCGTTAAATCTCTTGAAAAATCTGCCTGTTGATATTTTAAAGCTTGACAAGGAATTTTTCGGTACAGGTGCCTTCAAAAACAACGACGCAATCGTTGTTTCAAGCATAATCGACATGGCAAATAAAATGAACATTGATGTTGTTTGTGAGGGTGTTGAAACAGAGCAGCAGGTGAATTTCTTAAAGGGCACGGAATGTGAAAGCGTACAGGGCTTCTATTATGCAAAGCCTATTCCGATTGACGAATTCGAGAAGTTTTCGAACGAATTATATAAGGGTTGAATATAAACAGCGGTTTTTCAATTAACTGAAAAACCGCTGTTTTGTTTACTTGTTTTTTGATTTTTTCGATTGGGTGTTTTGCTTTTCTGGTGATTTGCAATTTGTCTGCTGTGGTGCGGGGTCTGCTGTCACATTCTTTGCATTCTTTCCGCTGGCACCGTTTTGCTTATCTTTTTTACCCATAATTTGTATTTTCAGTTCCTTCCACTTTTTTAAGTAATATAACTCTAAAAAAGCAGAATATACGCGAGAGCAAAAATTATTTGAAAATCAGCCTTTTCATTTATCAGCAGTAGAAGAAGTATCGCAATAAGCCTGGAATCCTCATTTTTAAGGATTTCAGCAATATCTAGTTTTTTTTGGAGCCCTTGCATTTTTCACAGTTACAAAATTCCTGATTGTGACCGTTTATAAAGCTGTTAAAGCTTCTTGGTGGCGGAGTAGATGTACTCTGACGTTCGGTACCACATTCACAAGGCTCAGCCTTTTTAAAAGGATTGTCTACGACTTCATCCTCCACAGCCTCAACCTGCACAGGCGACTTTCTATAAATCGTGGCATCAAGTTCAAACTCCGCGTTTATATCCACCTCTGTAACTCTGACAGGCATAGGCTTCCTCGGAAAAGAATTTATAATCTCGTCAATATCATCCGTTGCTTCATTCTCTATTTTTTCCTCGACAACAGTAATTATTTCTGCTTCCTCGGCTGCCTCAGGAATAGGCTCAACTGTATGTATAACAATCTCTTTATCGCTGTTATCAGGCTTTGTAATAATAATAGACTCGACCTTCTTCTTTATTTCTTCAGCCTCTTTTACTACTTCCTCCTTCTGTCGGGGCTTATACTCCGACTTTTTTGCCATCTCAAGTGCTTTCCGCATATACTCAGCCTGCTTTTTTTCAAGCTCGCTTTTTGAGATGTTATTAGGTCTCCATTCCATAAGTTATTCCTCCTAGAACAATTTATCCATTAGCCCGCTTTCTCGTAAATAAGGTAGAATTGCCATCATACGGATAAGCTTGGTTGCTGTATCGATTTTTTCTTGGTTTTCGGTTCTGACTATCGGTTTCAAAGCGTTTAACAACGCTGTATGCTTATCAGGCTTCTGCATTTCCGAAAAAAGGCTGCCGAGCTTCATTATCATCTCAATATCTATTCCGCCGAATAAGTCGTCAAATCCGCCGAGGCCTCCTCCCGAAGCGTTATTATCATCGTTTTCAGCAGTACTAGACTCATCGGAGCCGCTGTTGGAACTCGCTCCCATAAAGGACTGTAACAACTCGGCAATATCTTCCATACCGCTCATTTTAAACGCTCCTTCCTGCGGGACAAGGCTTATTCTATTTTTGACCAAACTGCTTCATCATTTCAGCCGCCTGAGGGGATTTCATAAGCTTATCCAGCATTGTTTTGTTCTCAAGAATAGTTTTCAGCTTCTTTGCATCGTCGGAGTTCATATTTGCCAGTACATCGTCGAGATTTCCCTTTTCAAGAGCTTTTTTCAAGCTGTCGGGAGCTATACCGAGCTTTTGACCTGCCGCTCCAATGATTTTGTCCATGTTATTCATATACAAACCTCCATACAGTTTATTGATTTATTTTTAAAAATATGATAAAATATTTTTAATTTATTGACTTACTTATTGTAGTATGTTAAAATAAACTATGAAAGGCGGTGTTTAAAATTAAAATAACTGTTTTTGCTGATAGCCATAAAGATTTCCATAAGTTAAAAAATATAGTAGACGATAATCTGGACTCAGATTTATTTGTGCATTTAGGAGACGGACAGCTTGAGCTGCTCGACATCTCGCAAATGTATCCCGACAAGGAGTTTGTTCTTGTTAAAGGAAACTCCGATTTCGGTACCGCGAAGGAAGAACGTGTTATCACAATAGGCGGATACAAGGCATTTTGCGCACATGGACACACCTTAAATGTTCACAGCAGCCTTGAGTCTCTCCTCGACAAGGCACAGTTTAATAATTGCAAAATAGCACTTTACGGGCATACCCATATTTTTAAGACAGAGTTTGTCGATGGTATATATGTAATGAATCCAGGCAGCGTAAGCTCACCAAGAGGCAAGAACCCACCCTCCTATGGTATAATTGAAATTACCGAGGACGATACTATCAAAATGAACATTATCGAGATAAAATAGAAATTGCCTTACTAGATAATCTATGCAGGTTAAATCAATTGTGTGAATATTGAGGGAATGATTAAAAATATGGATGTTAAAAAGCCACCTGAGCTTAATGGCACACTTCGTAAATTTATGCTTTCCGTCCCTGAAGAAATAAGTGCCGCAAGCGGCATAAAATTTATGGGCAGACTTGTAAAATCGTTGGTGTTTACTACAGATATATGTATCATAAGGAACGTAAATGCCGATGCAATTCTTGCTGTGTACCCCTTCACTCCGCAGCCGATTATTACCGAAGCCGTAATGCTGTCAGCCGAAATCCCCGTCATTGCAGGCGTCGGCGGCGGTTTAACAAAAGGCGACCGTGTAGTTAACCTTGCCATGAACGCCGAGTTCCAAGGAGCAATTGGTGTGGCTGTGAACGCACCGACCTCAGATGAAGTAATTTCTAAGGTTCGTGCTGCTATTGATATTCCGATAGTGGTAACTGTCATTTCAGAGCATGATGATATTGAAGCCCGACTTAAAGCTGGCACATCTTGCTTTAATGTCTCGGCTGCGCAATATACTGCAAAAATTGT
>JAVBPL010000110.1:0-4198 GCA_031549645.1 Ruminiclostridium sp.
ATGAAATTGAGTAAATATAAAAATCAATTTGATGATATAGTAAAAATCATTGAACAAGCACGCGAAAATACATTTCGAAAAGCCAATGAGGAATTGATTAATATGTATTGGAACATAGGTGAGTATATTAGCAATGCCTCCAAAA
This sequence comes from Ruminiclostridium sp., assembly GCA_031549645.1. Taxonomy (GTDB): domain Bacteria; phylum Bacillota; class Clostridia; order Oscillospirales; family Ruminococcaceae; genus Ruminiclostridium_E. Next base: position 146 of record JAVBPL010000110.1, read on the forward strand.
AAGCCGAATATGGTGATTCATTTGTTGAGCAATTAGCAGATTATTTCGCTAATAATTACCCGGAGCTTAAAGGCTTTAACAGACGTGGGTTATATAGAATGAAGCAGTTTTACGAGCTTTATTCTGGAAATGAAAAAGTGTCAGCACTGCTGACACAATTGAGTTGGACAAATCATTTAAAAATAATGTCTGCGTGTAAGAGTATAGATGAACGCATATTCTATATGACCTTATGCATAGAAGAACACTATAGTTCTAGAGAATTAGCTCGTCAGATTGATAGCGGTTATTATGAACGATTTATGTTATCAGCAAACAATGTTAATCCTATTATAACAGAAGTGCATAAAGCAACTGGTAATATTTTTCTCGATAACTATGTCCTTGAGTTTCTTGGGTCAAAGGAATCTGTTTCAGAGAAAGATTTGCAAAAATCGATTATACAAAACTTAAAAGAATTTATACTGGAAATCGGTAAGGATTTTAGCTTTATAGGAGAAGAATATAGGGTGCAAGTAGGAAATCATGATTACTACATTGATTTACTATTTTATCATAGAGGCTTATCCTGCTTAGTCGCATTTGAATTAAAAATCGGTGAGTTTGAACCTGAGTTTATAGGAAAGATGAATTTATACCTTGAAGCACTCGATCGTGAAATAAAAAAAGAGAACGAAAACCCAAGTGTCGGTATTATACTCTGTGCATCCAAGGACGATGAAGTAGTTGAATTTGCTTTGAGCAGAAGTCTTTCTCCAACTATGGTTTCTGAATATAATCTCAAACTAATAGATAAGAAACTATTGCAAGAGAGGTTAAGAAGATATGTTGAGCTATCGGACAATAAAAGTGAGTTATAATGAAAAAATCTTTTTCGTAACACCCTGCCAGTCGAGTACCTCGACACGTAATTCCGTCGGCTATTAAGTCGGCGGAATTTTTGCGTTCATTTGCCGATGGGTTAATTAATGCTGTATCACCACTAAAACTAGAATATATCGGAAGAAATAAATTATTGTAAAGCGATTGATTTCTTTTTCTTTATATGGTAGAATGAAGATAATTCATATAATATACGAAAGGAAACCAAGTGGATAATAATCTCCAAACAATCAAAAGTATATATTCTCAAGGTGAAAGATTTGATGAAATGCGAGTTTATAAAGATAGAAAACTCAAAATATGGGAAGAAGAAGTCTCTGGCAAATTTCCCATTAATTCAAAAGTTCTTGTTATTGGTTGTGGCAAAGGAAGAGAAGCTTTTTGTCTTGATGAAAAAGGATTTCATGTAACAGGTATTGATATTTCTGAAACAGCAATTGAAACAGCAAGGCAAGTAGCTAAGATTAATCAATTAAACATTGATTTTCGTATTTCAAACGGCTTCGATTTACCATTTTCTGATGCAGAGTTTGACATTGTTATTATTTGGGCACAAACATTCGGATTATTTTATGGCAAAATAAATCAATTGCGAATATTGAAAGAATGTATGCGAGTTTTGAAAAACGGTGGAATTTTAAGTATTTCAGGTCATGATAAAGAATTTTTGCAAGTAAATTATCCTCAATGCCTGAAGGATGGATATTTTTACCCGTTTACCGAATCAGAACTTCACTATGTAATGTTTACAAATAAAGATTTGTCTGTATGTGTAGAAGAAGCAGGTTTTCATGTAATAGGCTGTGAAAGAGGAATGGCATACACCAAGGAAGACGGAACTATTTTACACTGCGAGTGTAGAAAATAAACATTTTTTAGGGATAACAATAAGAACTTAGTTAATGCAGAAAATTTATATTTTGTATGGGAGTAAAATTATGATAGATAAAAGAGATATGATGGATTGTGTATACAAGCAACTCGCTATTGATTATAATTGTACTCCAGAAGATTTTCAGAAAGATGAATTGATTTTCACAGAAGCAAAAGAGAACGAAGACAGACGACCCTATCCATTTTTAACACCTCGCCTTGAAATGATAACAATGGGATTAGGTTAATGATTAATGCCTCAGAGGTCTTGAATAGAGGATATATACCTTATTTTTTCACTTCACCCAGCAACATATTTTCTACATGTGTTGCAGTTAAATCAGGATATACTCCTGCTTGGTGGCATTCATATAGGGCAAGATTGGACAATATTATAACAATTTAGCCAGTCATCGTATATAATAACCATTTTTTACATAATAGCATAAAATAGACGGGGATTATTCTGGTGACTTTATCCCGATAAAAACATCGTTAAATAATATAGTTGCGGTTTTGAATGAAATTTTAATCGAAATAAACAGATACTCCGAGCAAATAGATTTAGGTGCTACCACGATATCTGAATATGCAGGTAACCTTTCGCAAAGCTCGTCTGAGCAGGCATCTTCAATTGAGTCTTTGTCGAATACTATCAGCTTAATGGCATCTCAAATACAGGAAACGGCGAAAAATGCAAGTAACGCAAATAATGCATCTGAAAATTCCAAAAAGTCGATAGACCAAAGTATGGAGGACATGAGCAAGCTGCTCACCTCTGAGCAAGCACAAACCGCTTCTTTGGTATCTGATGAAATTCAAAGAATGTCTGTAATTATTAAAGATAATTCTGGAATAACGGAAAGCAGCGCAAATACAGCTTATGATTTACATGACCAATCTAAAAAGCTACGCGGTCTTTTAGAGGAATTTAATTTAAGTTAATAAAACAGGGACAGGCAGAATATCTTGCTTGTCCCTTGTTATTACGGCTGATAAATAATTTCAAGTCCTGTCATATTTTTTAAGGCATCGGCGGCTTCGCGCATTGAGTCGTCAATCTCAATCGCTCTAAGCCTTGGCAGCGATAAAATCGGTGTTAAATCTGATATATTACAGCCTTGAATTTTGAGTATTTCGAGGTTTTGAAATTCTTCAATTCCATCAAGCGAGGTTAAAGCTGTGCCGTATATATTAAGGCTGGTTAAGCTTGTTTTAGACGAAGAAATATAATCTAGTGAGTTAAAATCGCTTTCGCAAAAGGATAGTATAACGAAGCCTTTATCAGGTAGGTTTTTATATGCATTATGATAACCAGATGCCCCAAAATCCTTAACGGTCTTTAGTTCATGCAGCTGATTGATTTCATAATCTGAACAATTATTCATAATGAGGCGATATAGCAACGGCAGGCTATATAGCGGTGAAATATCGTTAATATGCGTAAGCGAGACATCAATATCCTTTAGATTAATCAAAGCTTTCAATGGTGAAAAATCTGATACTGGATTGCACATTAGGTTAAGGAAGCTTAGTGATGTTAATTTCGATAGGGGCGTTAGGTCCGTGATGTTCTGGTTGCTTATTTTTATATCTGTTAAAAACGGCATTAGCTCCAAGTCTTCAAGCGTTGTTATCGGTGGATAATTATATGAAAACTCGTAATCATCATCTAGTAAATAGGTGAAATAATCACTATTGTTTCTAAATACTCGATTTGAATTGATATATATTCCCGTTATATTCGAAAGCTGCCTTTTTGTTATATGCTCCTCCTCGGTTAATTCTAGTACAAGTCTTACGGCCATTTCGATAAGTGGTTCTTTGAATATAACGCTTTCTATTTCTGGTGCTTCCTCTGTTTCTATTGTAGTGTCACTTGTAAAAACAGGCTTTATATTTTCATCAATTTTGTTATCCGGGGAGAATAATCTTCCTAATGAAAAACCAAAAATAATTAATATAACTCCTGATATAAAAAACAAAAAATTGTTGAGTTTTTTCCTCTTGTATGTCTTTATCAGGGCGGCTTTAAGGTATTCAGCGGAATTATATCGGTCTGTCGGTGAAAATTCCGTGCATTTTTTTATAACTCTTGCTAAATTTTTATTTTTAATATAATTAATTTCGTCTGTACCTGTCAAGAGCCAGCAGAGTACCTTTCCGAGTGAATAAACATCTGAAAGAGGGTCTGTCTGCTTAAAACCGTATTGCTCTGGTGGTGAAAAACCGTCCGATGCGACAAAGCTTGTATCCTTGTCTCTTGTATGATTATATTTGCTTGCAACACCCAAATCA
>JAVBPL010000063.1:0-10425 GCA_031549645.1 Ruminiclostridium sp.
CGAACCCACGACCTCTAGCGTGACAGGCTAGCGTTCTAACCAACTGAACTACCAGGCCATTATCGCATAATCGTTAAGATTATGCTTTAATTTTAACGTGGTGGGAGTTATAGGGCTCGAACCTATGACCCTCTGCTTGTAAGGCAGATGCTCTCCCAGCTGAGCTAAACTCCCACGAGACTTATATATTATACAACATATAGACAAGCTTGTCAATACTTTTTTAAATTTTTTTTTAATATTAATACCTCAATAAATATCGTGGGTCTTTTTGCAACAGCTCTGCCACCATTTTTCTTAAAGATTGCGTATTCATAACCCGAGCTGATGCATCACCGAAGCTGCCGATTTTTAAAATACCCTGTTCCAGCGCAGGTGCCTCTAATTTTGAAAAGGTTTCCGAACTTAGTCTGGAGCAGTGTCTATACTGGGGAGTATAAAGGCGATTTCCCTCTTTACTTATAGTATAAAGCTCAGTTTTGTTTTCTGAAATTGAACCCTCTGCGCCGTCCCATTCTTCTATGCCGTGTATAAACGTATTCCTGGTAAAATTCACACCGATTAAGAGAATTTGTGCATTCCGCTCCCACAGCTTATAATAAGCACCGTTTTTACCGCAAGGTGTGTTTATATTTTCTTCGCCCTTTATAAATTCCTCCGCACCCTCTCCCAGTACAGACAGTGAATGTGTCGGATGTAAGGAACGATGGACATTCGGGCGTTTACGAAACATTTCAGTCAATTTACCCACACATGACGGGGTATAAAGTACATCCATAACTGGATTTTCCGTGCCTACATTAGCCCATGTATGGGCAGGCAGCACAAGCAGCCCGTTTTTCATATATTCCGACAAGGCATCAAGCACAGTGTCTCCCCGTCCCTCCACCTCACCTATTGCTTTGCAAGAAAGATGCACAAGCAGGGTACCTGTTGGGTTTATGCTCAGCTTTGATAAGCTTTCAATTAAGTTGTTTTTTGTATACACTATATTTTACCTACCCTTTTTATTTGATAATTGATTTGTTCTACTCTTTCATACGCTTCGATTATAATGTGTTTTGGCTGTTTTGTAAAAAACTCAACAATCGGTTCATTTTTCTTTATGTTCCATATACCCTGAACCTTACCATTTACCGCAATTGTGGGACTACAAATACCCGATTTCAATATAACCTTACTTTTATACTCGTCGGGTAAAATTGCGGTTCTATCTGTATAAGATACGATTATGGGGTCAAAGCCTGATAAGAGTGTTAGTTCTGGAATATCACCGATACCGTCCTTTTCTTTATAATAATGCTTTTTACCCTTAAATTCAAAGCAATCTAAATCATCTAGTGATATTTCATTCAAAATTTTTGCATCTTCTTTAAAAAAGCCAAAAAACCAAGCCGCATCAGCAAGCGTTGCAGGTCCGTAAACCTCAAAGTATCTATGTAAAAGCTCAGGCAAAACCTCGGCACAGCTCTGAACAGGCTCAGCGGATATCATATCAAAATCACGGCTGGTCATATCACGAAACGCGACCTTTCCCGACCTTGCTAGATGCACAAAAATACCACCCCACGGCGAAAATATAGCATCTATAATATGATTGTCATATTTATCCGCAAATATTTTACGAAATTCCGTGCGGGAATATACCCCGTCCTCCATATATCTAAGCACCTCTTCGGCTACTTTTTCAACAAATTCTCTGCCTAAATAGCCGTCAAGAAAAGATTCAAACGGGTGCAAGGCAAGAAGCTGCGGCAAATCCTCATAAGCTACACCGTGAAGTGTCCCGCGATAAAGCCATGTTTTTGTAAGCGCATTTTTCCAGCCCACAATTTCCACACCTCTAATTAAAGCCGAAAAGCATACATTCCTATGAAACCAACAGTGTAAACCAAGAAGCTCGTGCGCAAGCTCGACTATATCTGTACTTTTACGTGACAGATAAAGCCCGTGCATACGATTTCTTATTATCATCTCGTTTTTTACTTGCTCAGTCATAATGAACCCCATTTATTAATCAAATATTTTACAACCCCGTCATTAACGTTACTGTCAATGAAACCGAACGCATTTTCTTTTACCTCGGGCTTTGCATTTTTTACAGCATAGCTTTCATTGCTTGCTTTAAACATAGGAATGTCGTTAAGATTATCGCCGAACGAAACAATATAATCATAACCGCAATGCTGCTTTATGAAATTTATCGCATTATATTTAGATGCAGCCTCGCTGAAAATCTCCATGTACCATAAATCGCCGTCAGAATATATATCCTGATATTTTTCAGTACAAATCCCTTTTATGTCCTTTATTTTTTCGTACAGCAAATTAATTGCTTCAAATGTATCCATAAAGCAAAAGTAAATTATTTCAGCATTAATATTACAGAAATCATCAATCTTCGTAAATTTCTTATTATACCGCTCTGTACGTTCATTTATAAACCTAGATAAACCCGCATTATATATGCGTTCATAATATGTAACCAGTTCATTATCAGATAAAGCGTATACCAAACCAGTCTGACCAGTTTCCTTCATCGCTGATAAAATCTTGTCAATATTATCTTTAGAGGGTATCTCTTTTTTTATATAATTCCCAGTCGATATATCGTAGATTAAAACGCCAGTCATCATTATAATAGGCTCGGTAAGCTTAATTTCCTTTAAAATAGGCAGTGCGGTAGCGGGAGTGCGTGCAGTTGCGATAGTAAAATGCATACCGCTTTCTATAAGTCTATTAAGCTCACTCGTAGTAAAATCAGATAAATAAGCGTCCGAGTTTAACAGCGTACCATCAAGGTCTGAAATGTAAAGTGTTTTCATAATTGTCCTTTTTGTGAATATATAATGCGGTTATTATGGCAATGATTTATTTATTGGTGTTTAGGCATTCGGCAGCAAGCTTAAACCCGACCTGCGTTCCTATCTCCATAAAAACGTTCTCATATACACCAAACAAATCGAATATGTAGTCTACAAAATCCTGTCTCTGTTCCTTATCTGAAAATAATTCCTCTGCTTTTTGATGTAGCGTTTTGTGGCACTCGTCTATACGTTCTTTGTATGTCTTTTCACTGATTTCATCAGCTTCAATGCCATAAATAAGAAATGCGGATAGCTGTCCAAGATTTACCCGTCTAAAAATGTCGTTTATGAAATTCATTTATTTACCCTTTCCTGTCCACCGAGTGCTTGACAAGAAATTGCAATGCATGGTATAACAACCTCACCCGCTTGCGAAATCAAAGATTTCGAGCGTGTCCCGAGAACGTTTTATCATAAATTAATTTGCTTTCAGCAAATTGTGGCTGTCGCCACTTGCGTTACACGTAAATTTGTGTTATAATATTTACACTGCATTCACCTGAAACATCGGTGTTTGTTGTTTGTGGAAGTGGTGTGTTTACTTTGTGGGTAGCACCGCTTCCTCTTATTTTTTTAGGTCACTTTTTAACTTTTTAATCCCACGTCTACCAGCCTCCATGACAGAAACCGCCTCTTGTTCGCAATATGAATCTAAAATATCCTTGGCTTCTTGATCGAGCTTTACACCAATTTTATATACCTTGGGATTGTCAGTTTTAGGACCCCTTTTCTTCCCTGTAACCAGAACAACACCTCCTTAAAAATAGGGACATCTTAATTATAATTGAGATATCCCTAATTGTCAATAGGTATTTGAAAAATATTTTGGTGTTGTACAAAACCCCACTAAACTTGCATTTAGTGGGGCTTGGTATATAAATATGTAAACTTAATATTTTATTTTATACAATCACGGTAGAAAATAATATCCGCTTTTCCCTCTTGTTTTGTACCCTTATAAACTGCATTATCAAATCCTCCAATATAGAAGCCTGAATTAATATAGAATAAACACGCGCCCAAATTGTTATCCTGTCCCTGTGTATAAATTCCGATATAATTCCGTGATAATGCAACCTCATCAGCTTTGTCAAGTAAGAGCTTTGCTATGCCTTTTCCACGGTACTCAGCATTTACCTTTAAGTCGTAAAGATACATATACTTAAAAAAACCGCTTTGCATTATAGCGAGACCAATGCAAATATCATTTTCATAAGCACCAATAAAAACACTGTTGTCAATCATTGCGTTATAATCATAATTTTCGTCAGGAAAGCACATCTGGGTTTCTTCGGAAAATTTTATGGTATTATAACTCCAAGTACCATCTATATAACTCGGTATCATTCGCCCAAACAGTGTAAAAGGCTCATTAGGTATGTTTATATCTTTTTTATTGTTCTCATCAATTAGTATTATTTTTATCATTTTAAATTAATTTGTTCTTATTCAAATTCGGCAAGTTTACGGTTGTTCTTAAACTATTTTGTTTAAGTTTGGTGTGAAAAATGCCTTTATTTTATCTCAATTACATAGTTTATTCTGGCTTATTGATTTTCTATTGCCAAAGTGTTGCCATTTGCCACGATATCATTCATCGAATAAACTATGTTATTAATGAAATCTTTACATTGTAGCACATCTTCTATCTCAATATCTTCAAAAGTACCCGTAATATTATTCCAATCTGATTCGTGTGCAATTTTGTTTCTTCTGTTGACAATAAGTGACAATGTATTTTTCACATCCTCCGCTCTCATTCCCATTTTATCACTTAATCGAGTCCATATTTTACTTATGCTAAGTATCAAAAACGCATATTCAATACTTTTGGGCGACTGAAAAGAGTCTTTACTCAATTTTTTTACTAAAAAAGTATACATCTTTTCTTTTTGTTCTACTTCAGTCGAATTTCTAATTTCAAAAGCAAGAGATAACGGAATGTCTATTTCCATCTTTAAAATTTGACCTGGTGAAAAAAAACTCTTCATTATCTCATCAACCACTAATGAATGTACATAAGTATCAAATGCACTTACAATTAAAACAAATTGCGATCTTAATAAGATACTTGCATCCAAATTTTTAGCCTGTGTCCTCAGATATCTATATATAGAAATAGAATTGTTTATGGATAATATATTCTTTTCGTAAATATCAATTATACTATTCATCTGCCAACTTCATAACCCTTTCTGCTAAGGATTTATATAGATGTTTAAACCATTTTAACGTTCTATCTTGACCACTAGTTGCATTATCCAACGTAATATCAAATACAGGTATTGATTTTTCATTCGAGATTGCTATCAATTTATTGAAATTAGATATTTGTGCCAAGCAATAATAGTCTCTATAGTTCACATTATCTTTCTCGAATTTCTTCTTCATGTTGATATATGCCTGTTTATATAAATCGTCGTCTTTTAGCATTCCCGCAGATTGTAATGAAGGAACTAATGTATTAGTGATTTCATATGATATTCTATCCATAAAACTTTGAAATGATTTTTGAGGTGCTCCATTACTCAAATTAAAATCATTTATCGTATAACCCAAAAACTTCGGTGTATCATTAGGCAATGTATAGGATGCCTCTGCAAAAGATTTTCTTGCTTCTTTCGCCCATCTCTCCCAATTTGGTAAAACTCTTGCTAAAGATCTAATAGCCATAATAGAAAAGAAATCCGGTGAAGTAGGTACAAGAAAATAGTCCGCTGAAATCAAAATATCTTGATTTATGGCACTTAAGCTTGGATTCATATCAAACAAAACAAAATCCACCTGATACTTCTCAGCTGTTCGCTCAATCAAAAAATTTATTGCTCCCGGAAGATTTTCCATCGAACCTAATGCACTTGACAATTGCATTGCAATTCCTAACTGAACCTCGTTCTCTGTAAAATCGAGATTACCTGGTAGTAAAAAAAGATTATCTTCAACTCTATAACAATCTGCTGCCTCTATCAAACGCGGTTGTGATTTATAAGCTGGAACTAAGCATCCATAAATATTATTTGGATTTCCCTGCTCACAATAATTCTCATATTGATTATACCCCATAGAATATAATGTCAAATTGCACTGTGAATCTGTATCAACTAGTAAAACTTTTCTTCCTTTTCTTGCAAGTGCACAACCAAGATTAAATGTTGTAGTTGTCTTTGCTACACCACCTTTGTGATTAAAAATAGCAATCTTTTTCATTTGTTGTCCCTCCCAATTTTTGCCTATCGGCAACAATTTTCGTGCTAATTTATTATTAAATTAAATATAACATGCAACCATATAAACTACCTGCCATATAAAATAATCTGTATTAAGTTGGTATCATTCAAATTCAATGGTTGCTGGGGGTTTGCTTGTAATGTCATAAACTATGCGGTTTATCTGTTTAACCTCATTTATAATTCTACTTGAAGTTTTTTCGAGGATTTCATAGGGTATTTTCGCAAACTCTGCTGTCATGAAGTCCTTGGTTTCCACTGCTCTAAGAGCTAAAGTATAATCATAGGTACGGTCGTCGTTTGTCACACCAACCGAACGAATATTTGTTAGCACTGCGAAATATTGATTTATTGACTTATCAAGTCCAGCATTTGCGATTTCTTCTCTGAAAATATAATCTGCATCTCTTAAAACATCGAGACGGTCCTTCGTAAGCTCACCTATGCACCTAATTGCAAGTCCAGGACCTGGGAAAGGCTGTCTGTAGACTAAGTTCTCGGGAAGTCCTAAATCAAGCCCTAATTTTCTTACACCATCTTTATATAAATGCTTCAAAGGCTCTATAATTTCTTTAAAATCTACATAATCAGGGAGACCGCCGACATTATGATGCGACTTTATAACGGCTTTATCTCCTGTTCCGCTTTCAGCAATATCGGGATATATTGTACCTTGTGCAAGAAAATCAACCTTGCCGATTTTCTTCGCTTCTTCTTCAAACACTCTAATAAATTCCTCGCCGATTATCTTACGCTTCTTTTCGGGTTCAGTTACACCCTCTAAACGTGCGAGAAACCTGTCCTCGGCATCTATTCTGATAAAATTAAAGCCCTTGTCTTTAAATGCAGCTTCAACCTCATCGCCCTCGTTTTTCCTCATAAAGCCGTGATCTACAAAAATACAGCTTAATTGACTGCCAACCGCTTCAGCAAGCAAAGCGCAGGTCACCGAGCTGTCCACGCCCCCAGAAAGTGCTAGTAGAACCTTGCCGTCTCCGACTTTGTCCTTTATCTCCGTTATCATATCCTTAACATATTGCTCCATAATTACCTCCAAGATTAGAATAGGTTTATTGTATCATATTTTTTGGAAAAATGCAATATTTGCTTGAAAAACGCGGCATAATTTTATATAATATACATATAAGTTATTTGCCGAAGCCATAATATTTTGAGGTATTTATGAAAATTATTATATCAGATACAGAAATGCTTAATAATTGGCGTAATAAAAAGTCTGTAATATATAAAAATCGCGATTTTAACTTCTTAAAATACGCTGAAACCGTATGCAAGGAATTAATCGGCGAGGAGTCAATTCAAATTCTAGATAAGCTTGGGATTGACAAATTTGAAACAATCTTTGTTGGAGGCAAGCCTTTTAACTATTATTCAAGGCATATTTCACGTAAAAAAATAAGCTCGGCGAATAAAAACGAGCTTCAAAACATCTTTTTAGTCTATCTCGTCTTAAAAAATAAAAGCATCTTTGTAAGCAGGTTAATAAAGGACGAGGATTTTTATAAATTCATGCCTCCTGAGCTTGTGCATTTTGAGCTGCCTGATAATTTTAAGAAAAAGAAGCTGGGACTTGGTGAATATAAAAATAACAAGCGCATAGATAGGCAAATTCATAAAATCAGCAGCTATTTATTTGATTACAATTTAAAAGCTATCAAGAATAATATTCTTTCTGCCGAAAATGATTTTAATTTCATTTTAAAGTTTAATACCGAGATGTTTTATAATAACATCATATATAAAAACAATGCCATTTCATCAGAAACGGTGATAAGCTTATACGAAAACAAAAAATACACTCATATTCTCGATTTATCGATTGAAAGCGAGAGAAATGCATTTATTTCACTCTATGGTATTGCGTTCAAGGAGCTGACACTTTTAGATTTTTATTCGATTGATGGTATTTTTTCATTACAACCCGACAGAGAAAAGGATACAAGAAAGCAAATATCGTCGCAAGAGGTGCTTAATCTGATTATCAGCGATGATAAAGATGAAATTAATAAGGTTGTCCAAATCATGGCGAAAGCGTTAATTAATCTACCCTTGCCTTATGTTAATCTAAGTGATTATAAGTCTATAAAACGCAATTTTTCACTTTATATCGGGATTTCGAATATCGGTCAAGCGTTTTCACGCATTATTCTCGGTGAAGTGAGTGACGAAATAAATACAGCAATTCAAATATCGCAGAAGCTTATAAAATACGCCGATATAATAGAGTTCTATAAAAATTTGACGGGCTCAAAAAATCAAAGCAGTAACCCTTATTATAAGAGTGTTAATCAATTTTCTGAATACCTTAAGGATAAGAAATCTGCTTATTCGCTCCTTAACAATTGAATTTCCGCTTCTCTTATAACCGTTCTTTTAATATTATTAAGCTCGGAGAGGCTTAAATAAAGTCCATTGTCAATAAAACACTCAATTTCACCTATCATAAACATGGTGTCACCAAGCTTACTAAGCTGTGTCTCTACGTCTTGTCTAGTGGTCGATTTAGTGATTGACTTTTCGGGTATTCCGAAGTTTTTAGTAAATTCTGTTTTTCCAATACTGGCTTTACAAATTATTTCTTTTTCACTTTGAATATCTATTGTTATATTTATTTTTCTTTTTCTGATGGGTTTTCTATAAAGCTCTTTAAACTTTTTAAGTACATTTTCTGCGGCAATTACGTCTTCTTTTTCGCGGATACCAGACATATTTTCGAGTGTTCCGTCAAAATATCCTTTTGTAAAGCCACTTCGCGAAAAAATAGCCTTAATATCATTTAACTCGGTGTCGCTTAGTACGGCACCATTTTTTATTTTATAACAGGCGTTTGTTACTGCCGCTACATACTCAGGACGTTTCATTCTACCCTCTATTTTTACCGAGGTTACGCCGATTTCAGATAATTCCTTTATTTCATTTAATATCGACAAATCCTTTAAAGAGAGGACATTATTGCTATCTGTATATTTATAATCGAGTCTGCACGGCTGTGCACAAAGACCACGATTACCGCTTCTGCTGCCTAGCATAGCACTCATATAGCACTGTCCGCTTACCGAAACGCATAAGGCACCATGAACGAACACCTCTGTTTCAATGTCACAGCTTTCGGTAATATGCTTTATATCATTAAACGATAGCTCTCTCGCTAATACAACTCTAGAAAAGCCCATTTTTTTCGCAATCTTTGCTCCCGAAACAGAATTAATAGTCATCTGGGTTGAGGCATGAAGCGGAATGTCTGGTGCTATTTCCTTGCAAAGTGACATTATGGCCAAATCCTGCACAATTATAGCATCAACCTTGACACTACTTAAAAATACAAGTATATTCTTAATTTCATCTATTTCTTCATCAAAAACCAAGGTGTTAAGCGTTATATAAACCTTGACACCCAATATATGGCAACGATTAACAGCTTCTCCAAGATTTTCGGTAGTAAAATTCTGAGCGTTTCTTCTAGCTGAAAAAGAAGAAAGTCCTAGATAAACAGCATCCGCTCCTGTAAAAAGAGCGGAATTTAAGTTTTCAGGCGAGCCGACTGGCGAAAGAATTTCAATATCTAACATATAGTAAGCTGTCCGTCATCGGTAACAGCTGCAAGTCGCTGGTGCAAATCCTCTATTTCAATGCTTGCATCTTCTAGCTTTTTATGTAATGACACCAGCTCCTCCTCCTTAGATTTAACATATAAATCAAAGGTGGTTTCATAACTGTTCAAAGTATTTCTAAGCTTCGCATTATCGTTTTCTTTTACACTTGCAATATGCTCAAGCTCTTCCTTGGCACTATTAAAGCTCTCTGAGAGCTTTTTTATTTCAGCTTCTCTTTCGTCAATCATTTTCTCGAAAGCAAGCTCGTACTCTTGAAGCTTAATACGAAGCATTTCATTTTCTTCATCTTTAACGTTTGCAATTTGGATTAGCTCAGATTCCGCACTGGTGATATTTTCGTTTAGAGTTTCCTTGCTGTCTGTTTCCTGTTTTGACAATTTATTTTGAAGTATACCATTTTGTTCTGCGAGCTCCGATTTAACCTTATCGGTTTCATCTAAAACATTTAGCGCAACAAGTGTTAGAATTTCCGCTTCCGACTTGTTTCTAAGCATGTCACTATATTCGTTTATCATTTTTTCAAGGCTTTTACCGATGTTAACAATTCTATCAGGTGAATCATCTGCTCTTAGATGATAATTTCTACCACAAATTCCAACGGTTATTTTTTCCATATTATGACCATTCCTTCCTTATATCTATTGTTCAGCACACAATATATTGAGTAAATACTTCATATATTCATTATAATATATT
>JAVBPL010000131.1:0-35085 GCA_031549645.1 Ruminiclostridium sp.
AGAAATTGCACGCGAAGCTATGCGTCTTGCTATGCACAAGCTTCCCATAAAGTGCAAATTCGTTAAAAAGGAAGAGGGAGGTTCAAACTAATGAAACTAGCAAAAGAAATGAGAGAGCTTTCAGAGCTTGAGCTTCAGGAAAAGGTTAGAGACTTAAAACAAGAGCTTTTCAACCTACGCTTCCAGCTTGCTGTAAATCAGCTTGAAAATCCTCAGAGAATAAGCGCTGTTAAAAAACAGATAGCTATAGTAAAAACAATCCAGCGTGAGCGTGAGCTTGCTGCTGGAAACAAGTAGAAGGGAGGAACACAGCCAGATGAGTGAAAGAAATTTACGTAAGACAAGAATTGGCATAGTTGTAAGCGACAAGATGGACAAGACAATTGTCGTTGCAGTTAAAGATAATGTTCGTCACCCTTTATACAAGAAAATCATCAAGCGCACAATCAAGCTCAAGGCACATGACGAGGAAAACACCTGCAAAATCGGTGATAAGGTAGAGGTTATGGAGACACGTCCTTTATCTAAAGAAAAGAGATGGCGCCTCGTTGAAGTCATTGAGCGCGCTAAGTAATACGGAAGAAAGGACTGTAAACAAATGATACAGATGCAAACACGCCTTAGTGTAGCTGATAACACAGGTGCAAAGGAACTCATGTGCATCAGAGTGCTTGGCGGTACACGCAGAAGATACGCAAATATCGGCGACGTAGTTGTAGCTTCCGTAAAGAAGGCTGCACCAGGCAGCTCCACCAAGAAGGGCGACGTTGTTAAGTGCGTAATAGTTCGCAGTGCAACCGGCGTTAGACGTGATGACGGAACTTATATCCGTTTTGATGAAAACGCAGCGGTTATAATTAAGGACGATAAAACTCCCAGAGGAACACGTATTTTTGGCCCAGTAGCTAGAGAGCTTCGCGACAGAGAATATATCAAAATCCTGTCCCTTGCTCCCGAAGTTCTATAATAGGGAGGAATGATTAGATGAACACATTACACGTTAAAAAAGACGACCAGGTTATGATTATTTCTGGTAAGGATAAGGGCAAGAAGGGTAAGGTACTCGAGGTTAGCCCGACCGAGCAGAAGGTAATCGTTGAAGGCAGAAACATGGTTACAAAGCATGTTAAGCCTAAGAAGCAGGGTCAGCTCGGCGGCATAGTTAAGGCTGAGAGTGCGATTTATGCTTGCAAGGTAATGCCTATTTGCCCTAAATGCGACAAGCCTACCCGTGTAGGTCACGACATGAAGGACGATAAGAAAGTACGAATTTGCAAAAAGTGCGGTGCAGCACTGTAAGAAATCTCAGAGCGGTAGGATAAAGTAATTTCCTGCTTCTGGGTAATTAAGGAGAATAAACACAATGGCTAGAATGAAAACCTATTACAAGGAAACCGTTGTTCCTGCGCTTTTCAAGAAATTCGGCTACAAGAGCGTTATGCAGGTTCCGAAGCTTGACAAGATTGTAATAAACGTTGGCTGCGGCGAAGCTAAGGATAACCAAAAGCTCGTTGAAAACATTACAAGTGACCTTAAGATGATTACAGGTCAGAAGCCTATTGTTTGTAAGGCTAAGAAGTCGGTTGCAAACTTTAAGCTGCGTGAAGGCAGCATAATCGGTCTAAAGGTTACACTTCGTGACCAGACAATGTACGAGTTTTTAGACAGATTTTTCAACGTTGCACTTCCCCGTGTACGTGACTTCAGAGGCATTAATGCTAATTCCTTTGACGGACGCGGCAACTACTCGGTAGGAATTAAGGAACAGCTCATATTCCCTGAAATCGAATACGATAAAATCGACGCTATCAGAGGTATGGACATAAACTTTGTAACAACGGCTAAAACAGACGAAGAAGCAAGAGAGCTGCTCTCATTAATGGGCGCTCCGTTTTCTAAGTAAGAAAGGGATATAAAAGAATGGCAAAGAAATCAATGATCGCAAAGCAAAAGCTTGCGCCGAAATATTCCACACGTTCTTACAACAGATGCAAGATATGCGGTAGACCTCATGCTTATTTACGCAAGTTTGGAGTTTGCAGAATTTGCTTCAGAGAACTTGCTTACAAGGGTCAAATCCCCGGTGTTAAAAAGGCAAGCTGGTAAGAGCATACACCAAAAGCAAGTTAAATTAAGTTTCAAAAACTACAAGGAGGCTAATAATGCAGATAACTGATACTATCGCAGATATGCTGACAAGAATTCGTAATGCGAACTCCGCAAAGCACCCATCTGTTGATATCCCCTGTTCAAACATGAAGAAGCAGATTGCTCAGATTTTAGTTGACGAGGGATATATCAAGAACTTCAGAATTATTGAAGACAACAAGCAGGGTATTATCAGAATTACTTTAAAGTATACTGAGAATAAGTCACAAGTCATCCAGGGTTTACGCCGTGTGTCTAAGCCTGGATTAAGAATTTATGCAAACAGCAAGGAAATGCCAAAGGTAATGAAGGGTCTTGGTATTGCCATCGTGTCCACATCTAAGGGCATCATGACAGACAGAAAAGCAAGAGCCGAGCACGTTGGCGGCGAAGTACTTGCATTTGTATGGTAAGGAGGAACAGAAATGTCAAGAATTGGTAAATTACCGGTTGCTGTTCCTGCAGGTGTTGATGTTAAAATCGACGGCAACACAGTTACCGTAAAGG
The DNA here is from genome assembly GCA_031549645.1 of Ruminiclostridium sp. GTDB lineage: Bacteria > Bacillota > Clostridia > Oscillospirales > Ruminococcaceae > Ruminiclostridium_E. Next base: position 2,656 of record JAVBPL010000131.1, read on the forward strand.
GACCTAAGGGTACTCTTACAAACACATTTAAACCCAGCATCAAAATTGAGCTGAATGGTGCAGAAATAAACGTTTCCCGTCCTAACGACGAGAAGGAAAACCGCGCTCTTCATGGCCTTACAAGAACACTTATTAACAACATGGTTACTGGTGTTACAGCAGGCTACACAAAGGAGCTAGAAATAAACGGTGTAGGTTATCGTTGCCAGAAAACAGGCAAGGAACTAAACATTACAATCGGTTATTCACATCCCGTTATCTTCTTAGATAATGACGACATCAAGCTTGAAGCTCCGTCACCCAACAAGATTATTGTTACGGGTATCGACAAGCAGAAGGTTGGACAATATGCAGCCGAGCTCAGAGGAGTTCGTCCCCCCGAGCCGTACAAGGGCAAGGGAATTAAATACGCTGATGAGGTTATCATCCGTAAGGAAGGAAAAGCAGGTAAGGGTAAGAAATAAAACCTTAGCTATGGTGGTATAAATGATTAAAACAATCAATAAGAACAAGAATAGAATTAAGCGCCACGTAAGAGTTCGTGCTAAGATTAGCGGTACCGCAGAACGTCCCAGACTCTGCGTTTTCCGTTCATCCGTACACATTTATGCTCAACTCATTGACGATGTGGCAGGCGTAACAATCGCGGCAGCATCTAGCAATGAAAAGGGCTTCGGCTACGGCGGCAATATAGAAGCTGCTAAGAAAATCGGCCTTGAGGTTGCTAAGAGAGCAAAGGCCAAGGGCGTTGAGAACGTAGTTTTCGATCGTTCGGGCTATGTATATCATGGCAGAATTGCAGCACTGGCTGAGGGCGCTCGTGAGGGCGGACTTAAATTCTAATAGGAGGATAACAAATTGTCACTTTTAGACGCATCAAAATATAACCTGTCCGAAAGAGTTGTGGACATCAAGCGTGTATCTAAGACCGTTAAGGGCGGACGTATTATGAAAATATCTGCTCTCGTGGTTGTTGGAGACGGCAATGGTGTTGTAGGCTTCGGTATGGGCAAATCAAACGAAGTTCCCGATGCAATCCGTAAAGGAATTGAGGACGCTAAGAAAAATCTTGTTCAGATTTCTCTCAAGAACACAACAATTCCTCATGAAGTTATTGGCAAGTTTGGTGCAGGCGCTGTTCTCATGAAGCCCGCTCCCGAAGGTACTGGCGTTATCGCTGGCGGTTCGGTTCGTGCGGTGGTTGAGATGGCAGGCATCAAGGACATAAGAACAAAGAGCTTACGTTCAAATAACCCCTGCAATGTTGTCAGAGCTACCATTATTGGACTGACTTCACTCCGTGACGCTGAGGCGGTTGCAGAGCTCAGAGGTAAGACCGTAAAAGAGCTGTTCGTTTAATAATACGATAAGAAGGGACGGATACCATAATGGCACTTAAAATTAAGCTGGTAAAATCGCTTGTCGGACGTAAGGACAGCCACATTGCTACTGCAAATTCTCTAGGACTTAAGAAAATAGGCAGTGAAACGGTTCAACCCGACAACGCAGCTACTAGAGGCAAAATACACGAGATTTCTTATTTAGTAAAGGTTACAGAGGACTAAAATCAACCTAAAAATAAAAAGGGGTGAAATAAAATGAAGCTACACGAATTATCTCCCGCTCCAGGTTCAAACAGAGACGTGAAGCGTATCGGCAGAGGTCATGGTTCAGGCCATGGTAAGACAGCTGGTAAAGGTCATAAGGGTCAGTGGGCACGTTCAGGCGGCGGTGTAAGACCAGGCTTTGAGGGTGGACAGACCAGTCTCGCAAGACGTATTCCTAAGCGTGGATTTAACAACATTTTCGGTACAGAATATGCTGTTTTAAATGTAAGTGATTTAGAAAAATGCTTTGAAGCGGGCGCAGTTATCGACGAGACTGCAATCATTGAAAGCGGACTTATCAAGAAGCCGCTCGATGGTATAAAGATTTTAGGCAGCGGCGAGCTTACAAAGGCTTTTACCGTTAAGGTAACAAAGCTTTCCGAGACTGCTAAAACTAAGATTGAAAGCGCGGGCGGAAAGGCAGAGGTGGTTTAATGTTCGAAGTTTTTAGAAACGCATGGAAAATTCCCGATTTACGTAAAAAGATGCTTTTTACCGTAATGATTATAGTGGTTTTCCGTTTTGGTTCTGCACTCTTCGTACCTTTCCTTGACACAAGCGCAATTCAAGCAATGATAGGTGGCGAGGGAACCTTGCTGAACTTCATGAATACCCTTTCGGGCGGTGCGCTCGGCAATGGTACCATGTTCGCAATGTCCATCACACCATATATCAACGCCTCCATCATAATGCAGCTTCTCACAGTGGCAATTCCGCCGCTTGAGAGACTTAGCAAGGAGGGCGACGAAGGACGCAAGAAAATTAATACTATCACTAAGTTTGTGGCTCTAGGCATAGGATTATTCCAGGCGACCGCCTTCTATATCAGCCTTAGAAACAACGGCGTAGTAAACTATTCCAACGGTGTTGAGGGCTTTATATCAATGATAACAATTATCGGCTGCTTCGTAGCTGGTGCTTCCTTGATTATTTGGCTCGGCGACCAGGTTAGTGAGTTTGGCATTGGAAACGGTGTTTCAATGATACTTTTCGCAGGTATTATCTCAAGAATTCCTACCGATATCGGCGATATGTTTAATCAGGTTAAGCTTGGCGGACCTAAGGAGTATATCCTTGTTCCTGTTACGCTCCTCATTTATATCGCTATGATAGCTTTGGTTGTTCTTATGACAAATGCCGAGAGAAGAATTCCCGTTCAATACGCTAAGCGTGTTGTGGGAAGAAAAATGTACGGCGGTCAAAGCTCTCATATTCCGATTAAGGTTGCAATGGCAGGTGTTATGCCTATCATCTTCGCAATGTCTATATTATCACTTCCTCAGACTATTTTGTTTTTCTTTGGAATTGATAACAAGTCGGAGGGCTTCTGGGGCGGCTTCCTTAGAATATTTAACAGCAGCACATGGTTATATGCGGTATTCTATTTCATTTTAATCATTGCTTTTAACTACTTCTATATCGCTATTCAGTACAACCCTGTTGAAATTGCAAACAACCTCAAGAAGAACAATGGTGCTATTCCTGGTTACCGTCCTGGTAAGCCTACCTCGGACTTTATCAAGAATTCACTTTCAAAAATTACTCTTATTGGAGCGATTTTCTTAGGTGTTATTGCGATATTCCCTATCGCTTTTACCAATATCACAGGAATTAGAGGACTTTCACTCGGCGGCACAACAATACTCATCGTAGTTGGCGTTGCACTTGAGACAGTACGTTCACTTGAGAGCCAGATGATGATGCGTCATCATAAGGGCTTCCTTGAATAAGAACAAGGAGAAAATATTATGAACTTAATATTCTTAGGCGCACCTGGTGCGGGTAAAGGCACACAAGCTGAAAAGGTTTGCGAAAAGCTGAATATCCCTGCTATTTCTACTGGAAATATGCTTCGCGAGGCTGTTAAGAACAACACCGAGGCAGGGCTTAAGGCAAAGGCGTTCATGGATGCTGGCGACCTTGTTCCAGATGAAGTGGTTATCGGTATTTTAAAAGACCGAATTGCACAAGATGACGCAAGGAACGGCTTTATACTCGATGGATTTCCGAGAACTGTTGTTCAAGCGGAAGCACTCGAGAAAATGGGCGTTCAGATAGACAAGGTTGTAAATATTCACGTTGCGGACGAAACGATTACAGGACGGCTTTCGGGTCGCCGTGTATGCGAGGCTTGCGGAGCTTCCTATCATGTAGATTATAAGCCTACAAAGACAGAAGGCGTTTGCAATCTCTGCGAGGGTAAGGTTGTTCAGAGAAATGACGATAAGCCTGAAACAGTTCTCGCAAGACTTTTGACCTATCACGAAAAAACTGCACCGCTAATTGGCTTTTACGAAAGCAGAAACAAGCTGGTGACAGTCGAGGGTCAAGAGGAAATCGAGGATACAACAAAGCTTACTTTAAAGGCAATTGAAGGGTAAGAATGATTATTATTAAAAATGCCAATGAGCTTAAAACGATGATGCGTGCAAACGAGTTATCGGCGAAAGCACTTGAGCTGGCAGGCAAGGTTATAAAAGCGGGAATGAGCACCTACGAGCTTGATACTATCATTCATGATTTTATCAAATCTGAGGGCGGAAAATCCTCGTCACTGGGCTACAATGGCTTTCCGGGTTGCTGCTGTATATCGGTTAACGAGGAGCTTATTCACGGAATACCGTCTAAGACAAAAATTATCAAGGACGGCGATATTGTTTCGGTTGATATATGTGCAAATATCGACAGTTACCACGGAGACAACACCAGAACCTTTGCAATAGGTGAGGTTTCCGAGGATGCCAAAAAACTCCTCGATGTAACGGAAAAAAGTCTTTACGAGGGGATAAAAATGGCCAAAGCCGGCAACAGAATAGGCGATATATCAAATGCTATACAGACGTACTGCGAGAGCAGAGGCTTCTATGTAGTAAGGCCCTTTATAGGTCACGGAATAGGTAGAAGCCTTCACGAAGCACCCGATGTTCCGAACTTTGGAAAAGCGGGACGCGGACCGAGGCTGGTACCCGGAATGACGATTGCAATTGAGCCGATGATAAATTCTTCAACCGAGAAGGTTTATACCAAAGAGGATAAATGGACAATAGTTGAAGCAAACGGTAATTTATGTGCACACTTTGAGCATACAATTGCAATAACGGAAGGCGAACCCTTAATCATGACGTTAAAGTCTCACTGATAGGTTGCTTATGATTGAAAAAGGCAGTATTGTAAAAAGCTTATCGGGACATGACAGCGGAAGCTGGTATGTCGTAATTGAGATAACGGATGATGGCTACGCAAAAATAGCCGACGGGCGTCGACGAAAAGGCGAAAAGCCTAAACGTAAGAATATCAAGCATCTTCACTCGTCTGGTGAAAGAATTGGGTTTGATGGCATTACGAACAGAAAATTACGAACCGAATTGCATAAATTCAATTTTGGTGATTGCAATTTGGAAAAAAACGCCGAGGAGAGTGATTAGCTTGTCTAAAGAAGACGTAATCGAGGTTGAAGGAATAATACTGGAAGCGCTGCCAAATGCGACTTTTCAGGTGGAGCTTTCAAACGGCCATAAAATACTTGCTCATGTCAGTGGCAAGCTGCGAATGAACTTTATTCGTATACTGCCCGGTGATAAAGTTACGGTTGAAATGTCGCCTTACGACCTTACAAAGGGTAGGATTACCTGGAGAGCAAAGTAAAACAATTCCTCGTCGTGAGGATTTTGCGAAAGGAAGATTTCAAAATGAAAGTTAGACCTTCAGTAAAACCTATGTGCGACAAGTGCAAGGTTATCAAACGCAAGGGCAAGGTTATGGTTATCTGTAAGGAGCCCAAGCATAAGCAGAAGCAGGGTTAATCCCTAAAAATTCTTGGGAGCTTCCCAAAGAAAGGACGGACTTAAATGGCAAGAATTGCTGGTGTAGATTTACCGAAAGAAAAACGTGTTGAAATCGGTTTAACATACGTTTATGGTATCGGCAGAAAAACCTCCAACGATATTTTAGCTGCTGCTGGCGTAAATCCCGATACTAGAGTTAAGGATTTAACAGAGGCTGAAGAAGCAAAAATTCGTGAAGTTATTGACGCAAACGGATATATGGTAGAGGGTGATTTAAGACGTGATACTGCTCTTAGTATTAAGCGTCTGGTAGAAATCAACTGCTACAGAGGACAGCGTCACCGTAAGGGCTTACCTGTAAGAGGTCAGAGAACTAAGACCAACGCAAGAACACGCAAGGGACCTCGTAAGACCATTGCGAACAAGAAGAAATAAGAAAGCATAAGCTTTTAGAAAGGTGGATATAAATGGCAAAACAGACCGGTGTAAAAGGCGGTAAGAAGCCTGTTGTACGCAGACGCCGTGAGAGAAAGAATATCGAAAACGGTTCAGCGCATATTCAGTCTACATTTAACAATACAATTGTTACAATCACCGATTTACAGGGAAATGCTCTTTCGTGGGCAAGTGCCGGAGGTTTAGGCTTCAGAGGCTCAAGAAAGTCAACCCCCTTCGCTGCACAGTCAGCCGCTGAAACAGCAGCTAAGGCAGCAATGGAGCATGGCTTAAAGACTGTTGAAGTATACGTTAAGGGACCTGGTTCCGGACGTGAAGCAGCAATCAGAGCTTTACAGGGTGCAGGACTTGAAGTGCGCATGATTAAGGATGTAACACCCATTCCTCATAATGGCTGCCGTCCCCCCAAACGCAGAAGGGTTTAATATTAAATGCTCCGCATTTAATATACAAGTAATACAATTAATTAAGTCTGAGTTATGTTTGCTCAGCGCCGGATAGTAGTCAGCTAAGCTGATGAACATATCCGATATAATAATAAATAAACAATATTTGGAGGATAAAAATGGCTATAGATAGGACGCCGATTTCCAAGAGATGTAAGAGTCTCGGAATTAGCCCCGCTGTACTCGGTTACACAGCAAAGAAGGAAACAAAGCGCAACAGAAACGCAAACAGCAGAAAGAAGCTTTCAGAATACGGTTTACAGCTTCGTGAGAAGCAGAAGATGAAATTCATCTACGGTGTTCTCGAAAAGCAGTTTTACCACTACTACGAAATGGCAACCCGTGAAGAAGGCGTAGTCGGTGAAAACCTCATCAAGCTTCTCGAAACTCGTCTTGATAACATCGTATTCCACATGAATATGGCTATCACAAGACGTGAAGCAAGACAGCTCGTAGGACACGGACACTTCACAGTTAACGGTAAAAAGGTAGATATTCCTTCTTACAGAGTTAAGGTTGGAGATGTTATCGCAGTATCTGACAAGAGCAAGAAGAGCCCCAAGTTTGCACAAATCGTTGATGCTACACATGGCAGATTAATCCCTACATGGATTGACATGAACAAGGAAGCTATGACAGCAACAATTTCAAGAATTCCTCAGCGTGATGAACTCGATTTTGAGATTGAAGAACATTTAGTAATAGAGTTGTATTCTAAATAATAGCTTTTTTGCATATAATGTCTATAGTGCAGTTATTTCAAATTTTATGTATTTTTTTGGCATTGAAAATGCTGTATATTACCTAGATTTTGAATTAACTGGGCATACTGGCTGAAATTCAGACAGTAATCTGCCCGAAAATGAAGGACAAGTTATATTGTAGAACAAGCAGACGATTAAAACAAAACTTGCAGGAGGGTTAAAAAAATGCTTGAACGAATTGAAAAGCCCGAGATAGAAACAGTTAAGCTGAAACCAGACGGAAAATACGGAATGTTTTGCCTTGAACCGCTTGAGCATGGTTATGGCAACACTCTCGGAAACAGCTTAAGACGCGTATTGCTCTCCTCTTTACCCGGAGTTGCAGTAACTTCGGTAAAAATTGACGGGGTACAACACGAATTTTCCACAATCCCCGGAGTTAAAGAAGATGTAACAGAGATTATTCTGAACGTCAAGGGACTCATCGCCAAGATGTACAGCGACACACCAAAGACCGTGTACATCGAAGCTGAGGGTGAATGCGAGGTAAAAGCAGGGGATATAAAGACCGATTCTGAAATCGAAATTTTAGACCCTGGTATGCATATTGCTACTCTAAGTGCAGGCGCAAAGCTTTTTATGGAGCTTACCTTTGACCGCGGCAGAGGATATGCCTCAGCCGAAAAGAATAAGCAGCTGTTCCAGCCTCTACCTATCGGTGTAATTACTGTTGACAGTATTTATACACCAGTGCTTAAGGTTAATTATGCAGTTGAAAATACACGTGTAGGTCAGAGAACCGACTATGATAAACTTATCATTGAGGTTTGGACAGACGGTACAATTTCCGCTAAGGAAGCTGTTTCGTATGCAGCAAAGGTACTTTGCGAGCATTTGGTGCTCTTCGTTGATTTATCTGATGAATCGACTCAGCCTGAGCTTATGGTTGAAAAGGACGACAAGAGCAAGGATAAAATCCTTGAAATGACAATCGAGGACCTCGATTTGTCAGTACGTTCCTTCAACTGCTTAAAGCGTGCTGGCATCAATACTGTTGATGACCTAATTAGTAAATCTCAAGAGGACATGATGAAGGTTCGCAACCTCGGTAAGAAGTCCTTTGAGGAGGTAAGAGCAAAGCTTAATTCATTAGGCTTCGACCTTGCCGCAAATGATGATATTTCTTAAATTTATTGTTTGTAAGTGATTAATTAATCGCTTGCAGAAAGGAGTACTCGATATGGCAATGAGAAAACTGGGCAGAACCAGCGACCATAGAAAGGCTATGCTTAGAGCTATGGTAACCTTCTTACTTGAGAACGGCAAAATTGAAACTACCGTAACTAGAGCTAAGGAAGTTCGTGCTGAAGCTGAAAAGATTATTACAATCGGAAAGAAATCTGATTTACATTCCAAACGTCAGGTATTCTCCTATGTAACAAAGGAAGCAGTTTCAAAGAAGCTTTTTGATGAGATTTCACCGAAATACGCTGACAGAAACGGTGGTTACACAAGGATAATCAAGATAGGCCCAAGACGTGGCGATGCTGCTGAAATGGCAATAATCGAATTAGTTTAATTCAAATAATATTGGGGGGAAATGAGCTTAATCATTTCCCCCTAATAAATTTATTCATCAAAAACTAACCAAAGCATTTTTTTACCGACTATATATATGTAACAGTAACCACCGAAATTCGATTAAAATGGGTTTTCGGAGGTTACCTAAACATTCATGAATGGAAAATATGTTTGAAACAAATTTTCATTATTTTTGATTTAAGTTAAAATTTGTTTCAAACCGCTCAATGACAAGCTCAAACGGTAATACTCGTCCTCGGGACGAATTAGCTCAGCTTGTCATTGGCGTAAGAGGAAAAAATGGTCATAAATATGATAAAACGTCTTGAGGATAAAGAGCTGCTTGACAGCATTTACGGTTACGCTTATAAACGCTGTGCCAATTCACATGAAGCAGAGGACCTGTGCTCTGAAATAATACTTGCTATTCTGAAATGCAAGACAGAGCCTGAGAAACCTAATGCTTATATCTGGACTGTGGCGCATGGAGTGTATGCCGATTTTTGTGAAAAACGCAGCAAGCAGAATAATAACGTTGATTTCGACTCCCTCTATGAACAGCAGGGCGAGAATAATATTCAAAGCTGGACAGAAAATAGCGATGACGAAACGGCTCTAAAACAGATTTTACAAAGAATTGCGTATCTTTCCGAGCTATACCGTAATGTAATGATTATGTATTATCTCGACGGGCTTAAAATCAGCGAAATTTCTCTTAAACTGGGTGTAAGCGAAAATGTGATTAAGCAGCGGCTTTTTTCTGCAAGGCAGGTAATAAAAAGTGAGGTTATGAATATGGATACTAATAATGACTACCCAAGCCTAAAACCGATAAGGTTTATAGCACAAATAGGTACCGGCAACCCTTGCGATGGAAACGACCCTCGTGAAAATGCACATCGGCTCTTTTCTCAAAACCTTATATATCTATGTAAGGACAAGGAAAGGAACGCACAGGAGCTAGCCGAAATAATGCAAATTCCTATGCTGTATGTTGAGGAGGAGCTAGAAATACAATCAACCTCGGGAAACGGCAACGGAATGTTAAGAAAGCTACCGAATGGAAAATATATCAATAATGTCCCGATTGTAGATTATGAGGACCAGATGGCGATATTTGAAGTGTTAAAACAACATTATCAAAAATTTGCCGACATGACTGCCGAAATGTATATTAGTAATCAAGAAAAGATGATGAACAGTGATGTATTTATCAATAAACCCCGTAGCTTTAGTCAGTTGATATGGGTTTTGGCTCATCATAGATATTGGGGCTTAATTGATATGGTTAACCAGAAGCTTGAAGAATGTTTTGAGGGACAAGAAAAAGCGGATAGACCTTTCTTTATGTATAATGTTGCGGGGAAACCTGAACAAAATATAGATTTAGGCTTTTATGGTTGTGACGGCACTAATGCATACGATGTATGCGGATATAAGCATGTTTTTTTCAGTAATATATACGGGCGGCGGCTGAAAAAGCATTTTTGGGCAGGTTGGAATATATCGGGTGATGCAAGCCTGCGTATGCTTATAAAATCTACAAAAGGTTTATCAGTTGGTGATTTAAGTGAAAGTGAAAGAGAAATCGCCGCCAAAGCAATCGAGGAAGGTTATATTCTGCGTGAAGATGATATGCTTAAACCTGCGGTAATGGTACTCGATCATAATAATCGAAAAATATGGGATTTGAACTGGTTCGATTATGATAATGTTCTAAGCTTAGCCGATGATTTGTCTAAAGAAACTGTACGCATAACTAAAAAGTATCTTTCAAAGCACTTGATGTCCCAGTATCATAAGTTTACGCACTTCTGTACCGAGGGTGGCGTGGATATTTTATATGAGGCGCTTATTAAAAAGGGTATTATTGAGATACCCGAAAAAACACCAGGTTCAGATGGTGTGATTTTAGAGCTTGAATAACCCGAATAAATAAAGATGGCTTCCGTGGTTTAAACCACGGAAGCCGTTTTTACTTTATATCACCCTGACCGCCCATTAATAAGGTTAGCTCCTCGATTTTTTCAATCGGGAAAGGCGGTTCACATAAGGGCTTTAATGCGATTGACATAAGCTTCATCGGATTATCGTCGGCGGCGGTTCGGTTTGAGCTAAGCTTACCGCACTGCTTACAGCGGTGAATTACCGCCCATTCGCCGTTTTTGCGTACCCAGACACCTATCGGCTCCATAACACCGCCGCAGTCACTGTCACGGTCTCCTGGCTCGTTATCAACGTGCTTGCTTGAGAGGCAGTTAGGACAATGGTTTCGGTGGTCGCTCGATGCTCCCTCAGGTACTACAAGCCTGCCGCACACCTTACAGTTAATTGCGTCGGAACAGGCATTATTTCTATAATAACCCTTTGAATACTGTTTTCTTTTATTTTCTCGGTTCAAGTTGTCCTCCAAAAAGATGAATAATTGTTTACTCTTTTCTCTTTAGGGAGGTTGTGCTTATATTATAGTACACAGACCTCCCGGTCTAATACTATCGTCTTTCTTAACATGAAAACTCCTTTTAAATTATGGCTTATACGTACATTATTTATGAGATCTCTACCTCCTTTTCAAATATAGATGTTTTGTAAGCTTCCGACATCTAAATCCCCCCTTTCTTTAAATATTCAAGTTAATTATTTTGAACGTCCTTGGTTCTTTCAATCAAGGTCGTAACTTGTTCGGACAGTGCTGTAACCTTGCTCATGTAATTATGGATTGCTCTGCCGTTTTCAATTGTGCCGTTGATGTTTGTGTCCATCTTTTTCATAGATTGGTCGAGTGTATCGACGGCTGTGTTGATACTATCTACTATGCTCTTAACATTATCAATTGCACTGTTAATCTGCACATTACAATCATCGGCATCGGCTACGGATTTTTGTGAATTGCTTGCAAGGCTGCGTACCTCCTCAGCAACAACTGAGAAGCCGCGTCCTGCTTCGCCTGCTCTTGCCGCCTCAACACTCGCATTAAGAGATAGTATATTAATCTGACGTGCGATTGAGTTAACGTTTGAGGTCATTATATTATAATTATCGACACTATTATTTATAAGTACGATTGCATTGCTGATGTCCTGAGACAATGTCTCAAGATTTCTTAATCGCTGGTTGATATCCTGCATATCGTCTACGCAGACTGCGCCTGAATTGTCAATAGCGGTTGCCTGATTTCCAGCCGATTCGATGTCGCTGTTCATTTCAGCGGTTATATTAGTAAGCTCGGCTGCGATTTCGTTAAAAGCGTCAACCATATCCTGTATTTTCTTTGCTCTTTGTGCCGCAACATAAGCGGAATATTGTGAGCAGCTTTCGGGTACATTTATACCTAGGCTTATTGCTGCTGCCATTTCGGTACAGGTTTTGTAACCGCAGGCACCGCAGTTATAGTGCTGCTCTTGATGAGTGTTCTTACCCATCTTAGTAAAAATAATGTTTAGCTCACGGTTATTAATGGTGGCTTTCTCCTGCGTTGATTTTCTATAACCACGGCAAAAGTCCTCAACCTTAAGGGTGAGATTGAACTTTGTAAAAAGACTCTTGATTTTATGGCGGCGTCTTACAAATAATTCAACGTCGTACATAGTGTCCTCCATTTGGAACACATTATACTCCTGACCTACTGCGGGACCGCTGTTACAACCATGGTCACATGAGAGAACGTCAAATACCTGCGGACGGAAATCCCCACGGATTGTTGCGTATGTATCAAGCTCACGGTAAATAGAACCAGTACCCTCAGCGTTTATTACATTCAAATAAGGAGCATGGAGCTTTAAATTATCCTTAAGTCCGCCTGGACGAGGATAAATAGAACCGACAGTGCCTTGAATAGCATCGAACTCAAACTTGGAGTAGCCTGGACCTGTGTGCTTGGTAAATGTGATTTTATTACGCTCAAAATAATCCTTCAGCTTCTTGAAGGTTACATTATACTGCACAAGACCTGTTTCATCAAACTCATCCTTTTTTGCTATACAAGGAGAAAGAGCGGCGATTTTTAAGTTCTTTTTCAGTATTTTATTTATGTAGACAGCGGTGCATAACATGGGGCTATGTACAGGCGAGAGGCTAGGAATAAGCTGATTTGCGTGTTTTTCAACATAGTTTACGATAGCAGCACACGGCTGTGAGATAAGCTTTTTATCAGGGTTCTTCTTAACATAGGTTAAATGTGCCCATGTACAAATATCCGCACCAAAGCTAACATCGTAAATAAACTTTACGCCGTATCTTTTAAGCCAGTCGAGAACATCTCTCCAATAACCATCAAAAGCAATCTTAACAGCAGGCGCAACTATAAGAGCCACATCTGCACCGTTTTTGACATCGGCAAGAAACCTCTCGGTATCATCTGAAAAATCTCTTGCACCGTGACCGCAAGCCTTTATGCAGGCTCCACACTTTATGCACTTATCATCGTCTATCTCAATTCCGACACTTCCATCATCCTTGAGATGATGTCTGTTCGCTTCATGAACAGGGCAGGCACGGATACAGGCATTACAGCCTACACATTTTTCTGAATTATATAAAATCATAATAAATCCACTCCCATTTAAATATTAGCAGTTCCTATATTTTTTCAACATGACTAATATTTAACAATCTTTTTTTATATTGTAGCATGAATGTTACACGAAAGCAATAGAATTATCAAAAAATGGCTATTATGCTTAACAATATTGTGCAATATAACGGAAAATCGCTGTCTGATAGTGTCACTCGACTGACAATAAAACTAATTATGAACGAATTTGTAAGTTTTACATCAACCACTCGATTATATCACAAAGAGTAGGGTTTGTAAAGCAAAATTATTAAACAGTTCCTGTTTTAATAACCATTGCATTGCACTCCCTCAATAAGTCATTATGTTTTTATTAATAAAACCATAAACCTACAACAATAGTGCTTAATAGCCATGTAGTGAGGTCACCAGTGAGAGCGGCGGCGAGCGTATGACGCATTTTACGGACTTTAGTAGCGGCAAAATAAACGGCTATGGTGTAAAATGTCGTTTCGCTGCTGCCAAGAATAACACTTGCAATTCTACCCGCAAGGCTGTCTGCCCCAGTATCGGTGAGTATACTCTCGTAAAGTGCAACGGCGCCGCTGCCAGAAAAGGGGCGCATAACGAGGAGCGGTGTTACCTCTTTAGGGAAACCGAGGAAATCAGTGACAGGCTGTAAAAGGGAGCTTATCAGAGCCAGTCCGCCTGAGGCTCTGAACATTCCGACTGAAAGCACAAGCGTGAAAAGTGCAGGAAATATATCTTTTACGGTATTTAACCCTTCTTTTACACCCTTTATAAATTCCTCAAATATATCAACTTTCTTGAATAAACCATATATGATAACAAAAACAAATATAATAGGTACAGCAAAATCAGATATTTTCATTTTTCATTTTACCCTTTCCAAACAGCTTTGCGGCGGTAACTGCGACAATAACGGCGCAAAGTGACACTATCCACACGCACGGGAGAATTTCCATTGGGGCATCAGAGCCGTTCTTAAGCCGCAGTGCCGCAACAGTAGTCGGAATAATCTGAAGACTTGCGGTATTCATGACGACAAAGATTATCATGTTGTTTGACGCACTTATTCCGCTCCCTTCTTCCTTTTCAAGCTCTCTCATAGCGGCAATCCCAAAAGGAGTCGAGGCGTTACCGAGTCCCAATAGGTTAGATATGAGGTTCAGCACAATGTACCCCATAGCCTTGCCTTTAGGGTTTATACACTTGAAAATTCTTGAGAGAACGGGGGTGAAGAGCTTTGCAAGCATATTAACAAGTCCTGAGCTTTGTGCAATTTGCATAATACCGCTCCATAAGCAAATTACACCCGCTAAGGTTATAATGAGCGTTACTGCATTTCCGCACTCGGTTAAAGCGGCGTTTGAGACAGCCGAAACATCACCGTTTATAATCCCGAAAAGGAGCGAAAAGGTTATCAAACCCCCGAAAACCCACTTCATCATACTCAATTCTCCTGTTCCTTGTATTTAATTAATGTAACAATACTTTATGCATAGTTGCTTAAATGATATGGATAATAATACATATAATATACAAAAGATATAAAATAGCAATATTCGACAAAACAAAATGTTATTCAGTTTGTTTACAACTTGTTAATAAAAATTTCACAATTAAAATGAATATATATGTTAATATGGATAAGACGATTACTTGAATTTATGTAGAAGAATAGAATTTTATGCAATAATAAAAAGGGGGATAGATTGTGTGGGATGAGAAAATCATCGATTTAGATGAAGCAATGGACAGGGTGCTAGGTCACAAGGAGATGTATAAACGCTGGCTGGACGGCTTTTTTATACCTGAGACCTTACAGGTGGCAGATGAAGCTTTTATCGAGGAGGACTATGATGCCGCTCATCGCGCCGTTCACAAGCTTAAAGGGACAGCGGGTAACCTGGCAATTAAGAAGCTCTTTGAGCAGGCAAGAAACCTAGATGAGCTCATTAAGGCGCAGACCGACTTTTCGCAGCTTACGGGTGAATTAAACAAGCTCAAGGAATATTTTTACGAAGCTAAAGAGATGTATAATAACAATGTTGATTTAATCCTGAACTACGGTATTAAGCAGTAGGGGTTATATAACTAAGTCGCATTATCTAAAATAATGCGGCTGTTTTTGTATATAACGGCTAATTTTTATTAAACCCTTGATTTTTATATTTTATTGTGATAATATAGATTTATCAAGATGTGCAAACGATTACATAAAGTAGTAACGCATTATTACATAAAAACAGAAAGGGCGAATTATGAAATTTTCAGACGGATTTTGGCTGAATAAGCCAGGATACAATGTATCCTATGCAACCCAGACCTACGAGGTGGATTTCACTGACAGAAGTATTTCGGTGCTTGCGACAGGGCAGTTTATCGGAAACAGAGGAATGACCCTCGGCGGACCTGTGCTTGAAATTACCTTTACCTCTACACTTAAGGACACAATTAAGGTTGACATCGTGCATTACAAGGGTGCTAACGATAAGGGACCGCATTTTGAGCTGTACGAGGACAAAGCTTTTTGCCCTGTGGTTAAGGACAGCGAGAATTATGTCGAGCTTATTTCGGGAAAAACTAAGGTCAGAGTAGGCAAATTCGGCGGTTGGGATGTTCAGTATTTTTACGATGATAAGCCGCTTACAAAAGAGGGCTGGCGTACCACCTCTTATATTGAGGAGGCGGACTGGGTAAAGACGAACCGTGAGCGTTCATGGGACGGTGCAAATTTCTATGCTAAGAGCGATACAGACTCTAGCTCTTATATCCGTGAGATGCTTAATATCTCGGTTGGCGAGAGCATTTACGGCTTCGGCGAAAAGTTTTCGACCTTTGTTAAGAATGGTCAAACTGTTGAGGTTTGGAATAACGACGGTGGTACCTGCTCGGAGCAGAGCTACAAGTCAATTCCGTTCTATGTTTCGTCGAAAAATTACGGTGTGTTTGTAAATCATGCCGAAAAGGTTACATTTGAGGTTGCAAGTGAAACGGTTTCCAAGGTTTCCTTTGCTGTTCAGGGCGAAAAAATGGAGTATTTCATCATCGGCGGCGAGAAGCTGACTGATGTTATTTCGACCTACACGACTTTAACGGGCAAGCCTGCTCTACCTCCTGCTTACACCTTCGGATTATGGCTTACTACCTCGTTTACGACGAATTATGACGAGGAAACCTGCTCGTCCTTTATAGACGAAATGGAGAAGCGTGATATTCCGCTCGAGGTGTTCCATTTTGACTGCTTCTGGATGCGTGAGTTCCGCTGGTGCGATTTTACCTGGGATAACAGAATGTTCCCCGACCCCAAGGCTATGCTAAAGCGACTTAAGGACAAGGGAATTGAGATATGCGTATGGATTAACCCCTATATCGGTCAGCGTTCGACAATGTTCGACGAGGGTGTTGAGGGCGGATATTTCATCAAGAACAAGGACGGCTCGGTGTTCCAGGCTGATATGTGGCAGCCTGGCATGGCAATTGTTGACTTCACAAATCCTGCCGCTTGCAAGTGGTATTCGGATAAGCTAAAGGCACTTTGTGAAATGGGTGTCGATGCATTCAAAACCGACTTCGGCGAGAGAATACCCACCGATGTGGTTTACTTCGACGGCTCCGACCCTTACAAAATGCATAATTACTACACCTTCTTATATAACAAGACCGTTTTTGATGTGCTTAAGGATTTTTACGGCGAGAACAAGGCTTGTCTCTTTGCCCGCAGTGCGACTGTCGGCGGACAGCAATTCCCTGTGCACTGGGGCGGTGACTGCTTCTCGAATTACGAGAGTATGTGGGAAACTATCAGAGGCGGTTTGTCGCTCTGCTTATCGGGTTTTGGCTTCTTCAGCCACGATATCAGCGGCTTTGAGGCGACAGGAACCCCAGACTTATATAAGAGATGGTCAGCATTCGGACTCATGTCAACCCATTCAAGACTTCACGGAAACAGCTCGTACCGTGTTCCGTGGAACTTCGACGAAGAAAGCTGCGATGTTGTACGTCATTTCACAAAGCTTAAGGGCAGACTTATGCCTTATCTGTACGCAAATGCAGTAAAGGCGCACGTTGACGGTATCCCTATGATGAGAGCAATGGTAATGGAATATTCCCATGATGTGGCTACTCACTCCCTCGACAGACAGTATATGCTCGGTGATAATCTGCTGGTTGCGCCAGTATTCAGCGAGGACGGCTGTGTTGATTTTTACCTGCCAAGCGGCAATTGGACCGATATACAAAGCGGTGAGGTGCTTGAGGGCGGCAGATGGTATAATAAAAAGTACGATTATCTCTCAATGCCTCTCTATGCAAAGCCTAATTCAATAATCGCCTACGGTGACTTTAAGCGTAACTTCACATATGATTATACCGATAATGCCTTGCTCAAAATTTACGGCTTAGAGGACGGTAAAACCGCCGACTGCGTAATTTACGACGAGGACGGCAAGGAAGCTCTCAAGGTATCGGCTGTGAGAAACGGCGATAAAATAACCGTAAAAACAAGCAAATCAGGTAATTATAAGGTTGAAAGTGCACAGGGCTTAACAGTTGAGATAATATAAATTAATTAAAACTGCGGTGGTAATAATACCACCGCAGTTTTCATGAATTCAAGGTTTCGATAAAGACGGCAAGCAGCTTTTCTGCTTGCTTTTTGTTTTCGCTGGAGAGCGTATTAAGCATATTAATTATATTGGTATTCTCCCCATAAGCAGCCCCGTTTACAAGATAATCGGGTGAGGTCATAAGTGCCGAGGCTATTTTCCTTAGGGTATGTACGGTCATGTCTTTTTTACCGTTTTCGATATCGGCTAGAAAAGATATAGATAATTCTGATAATTCTGCAAGATGCTCTCTGCTATAACCAAGATTTTTACGTAGCTCGGTAACCCTTTTACCAGTTTCAATTTTGTCGTTACTCATATAAACACCCCTTTAGAGATAGTATATAATATTCTAAAGAAATGTAAAATCAGCTAAAGCGGTTGACAAATTGTTTCAAAAGCGGTATAATAATAAAAAAAGGAATGGTGATTGCAATGGAAAATTATAAAGAAGCATATTTGCTTTTATTTAACAGAATTTCCGATATAGCAACGGAAATGCAGGAAAGCTTAATATATCAAAGGTTTCTGATTGAACTGCGTCAGGCACAGCTTGATGCGGAGAATGTTGTCATAGAGGAGGCTTGACAAAGCCGAATGAGGCGGGAATATAAATCCTGCCTCATTCCATATCTTGTAATTCTTCAATTGTCTTTGAAATAAGTTTTCCGTCTTTTGCTTGTTTTATAGATTTTTCAAGTGCTTTCATATTGGCAGGCGTATAAAATGGATCAGTGGAAACTTTCGCCACCTCATCTATACTGGCTAGAAATTTTACATGCTTGCCTTTGTTGCTTTCGTATATAAAATCCTTAAGGCTTTTGCTTTGGTAAACCGAAAAATCGCCGATGATAGCTGCTTTTAGACCGTAATTTACAAGCTTTTGAAGCACTTCGCCAGCAAAACCCGTTTTAAGGTCGAAAAATGCCTCAGGTAAGGCTTCTTTAGGAATTATAAAGAAAATAATATCCGTTTCATATTTTATATTTATTAATTGCTCGAGGATTCCAGCGGCGTTGTTCAGCTCGCCATTTTCGGCGTTTATTTTAACAGCGTTATTTATGATTTCATAGGTCATACGATTTTCCTTTCTAAAATGGGCTTGGTGTTAAGAATAATCCTTGTATTTTCGCCAGAGAGCCAGCTTTTTCTATCATCACCTGTAAGAATAACGGGCATTCTGTGGTGGATATCCTTAATCGAGTCATTGGCATCGGTGGTTAAAATCGAAAATCTCGGAGAATTGCCGAAATATTTATAAATACCAGCCATGTAAAGCATAGGGGCGCTTGCCGTAAAATGATAGCGGTTTTTATCCTTATCCCATTCGTAGAAGCCTGTACTAGGGATAATACAGCGGCGTTCCTTAAAGCTCTCCGCCCAGAAGGAGCTGTGTGGTGCGTTTTCAGAGCGGGTATTGAAAACCACCTTCTTACTGCCGTCAGGTGCAGGGAAACCCCATCTGAAAAGCTCAACATTGAGCTTATTGCCGTTTCCAGTATAGACGGGAGCATTACCCTGCGGAAAGATATCGCCGCCGTTAAAATCGATGTCGGGATATTTTTCATTAAGCTTGCTTAAAATCCAAAACACCTCGTCATATTTATCATCGATAAAAAAGCTGAACTGACCGCACATTAGAATACTCCCTTCTTATAATATAGCGGCAATCGCTTGATTGCCGCCACATTTTTATTTGTTGAACAGCTTTTTAACCCTGTTCATTGCTTCAATCGTGTTTTCCTTGGTGTTGAATGCAGTCAGTCTGAACCAGCCATCGCCGTTCTTTCCGAAGCCCTCGCCAGGAGTTCCTACCACTTGAATTTCATTCAGCATATAGTCGAAAAGGCTCCAGCTATCCATATTATTCGGGCTTTTGAACCAAATATACGGTGAGTTTTTGCCGCCTGTGTAGCTTATTCCAAGCTCATCGAAGGTTTTTATCATAATAGCGGCATTTTCGAGATAATAATTGATAGCCGCTTTTGTCTGTTTTTGTCCCTCGGGAGTGAAAACAGCCTCTGCTGCCCTTTGAACTGGATAAGAAACACCGTTGAATTTGCTGCCCTGACGTCTTTTCCATGTTGCATGGATACTGATTTCCTTGCCGTCAACGGTGTAGAACATCAGCTCCTTTGGTACGATTGTGTAGCCACAGCGCATACCTGTGAAGCCCGCAGTTTTTGAAAGTGAGCAGATTTCCACCGCACATTTTTTCGCATTTGGTATAGAAAAAATGCTTCGCGGCAGGCTCTTGTCGGTGATAAATGCCTCGTAAGCGGCATCAAAAATTATCACTGCCTTATTCTTAAGTGCGTAATCAACCCAAATCTTAAGCTGTTCTTTGGTATATACCGAGCCTGTGGGGTTGTTAGGTGAGCATAAGTAAATTAAATCAGCCTTAATATTGTCGTCCGGCATAGCAGAAAAGCCGTTTTCCTCGGTTGAATTTAAGTACAGGATTTTACGTCCGCCCATTACATTAGCATCTACATAAACAGGGTAAACTGGGTCGGTCACAAGCACCATATTTTCAGAGCTGAAAATATCAATAAAGTTTCCGCAGTCGCTTTTTGCGCCGTCGCTGATAAATATTTCGTCGTTTTCGAGATTAATGTCCTGTTCTTTATAATAACCGTTTACAGCGTTTTTAAGAAAATCATAGCCTGAGCCTGAGTCCTCATAACCGCGGAAGGTTTCTTTTTTACCCATTTCGTCGGCAGCCTTATTCATAGCCTCAACAACAACTGGTGCAATTGGCTGAGTAACGTCGCCTATACCCATTCTGATAAGGCTTTTGTCAGGATTGTTTGCGGTATATTCGCGTATTCTTTTACCTATTTCGATAAAAAGATATGAATTTTTTAGGTTTAAAAAGTTTTCGTTTAATGTAGCCATAGAATTACCTTTCATAAAATAATGCATACTATCTTAAAGAAGTATGCATTAATTATATTATAACTGTCAGCTTTTGTCAAGATTGCTGTTCACTGTCTGCATATACATTTTATCAAAAAGGTCGGTTGGCAGCGGCTTTGCGAACAAATAACCCTGAACGTCCTTACATTCGATTGTCTTAAGATACTTAAGCTGCTCCTGTGTTTCAACACCTACCGCTATAACTTTTAAATCTAAAAGACGAGCCATTGTGACCAGTCCCTGCATTAACTTGGTGTCGTTTTTTTGGACTGCCTTGCTGAAAAACTCCTTATCCAGCTTAATAATATTGGCGTTTATATCTCCTAAAGCTCCCAGTGATGTAAACATACTGCCGAAATCATCAACAGTTACCTTAAAGCCTATTTCGGTAAGCTGGGCAATTACCTCAATTACTTCAGATGTGTTGCTTGCGAACACTCTTTCAGATATTTCAAGCTCAATATATTCATGCGGAATACCGTATTTGTTAACCAAATTCATAAGGTCAATAATAAAATGCACATCTCCTATATGAGCTCCCGAAATATTTATTGCGACAGGCATGGGAGTTCTTCCGCTGTTAAGCCAGCTTTTCATTTGTATAAATACCTGCTCGTAAACATAAAAGTCGAGCTTTATGATAAAGCCGTTTTTTTCGAATATCGGTATAAAGTCACTGGGATAAATTGTGACATTATTCTGCGTAATCCACCTTACGAGTGCCTCTGCTCCTGTTATCTCATTAGTCTTAAGGTCAAAGCGTGGTTGTAAAAATACCTTGAATTCTTTGTTTGCGAGCGCTTTTTCCATATTCGATTCAATGATTTGGTTCTGCATACCCTTTTCCTCGAGGTTGCTGTTATATATGAAGAAAGAGGCAGGTTCTGAGACTAATATATTCTTTTGCGCTATATGGGCTTTTTCGATTGCATCCATGACAATCTCGGTGTTCGACTTGATGTCATAAACGCCTACCGTAATGCTTACGTACGAAGGGTTTATGATGTCCTTGAGGCTCTCTACAATCTCGGCTCTGAAATTTTTTAGGTCCATTTTTGCCTTGAAGGAGGATGTTTCGCTCGGTACCCGCCTTAAGACGGCAAACTTGTTTGACGAAACACGACCAAAGCATGAATCTCCGTGAATATGCTTCGCAAGTGCGCCAGCCATTGCAATTATGGCTAAATCGCCCTTTTTATATCCGTAGGTATCATTTATTTTATTTATGCTGGAAAACTCCATAAATAAAATTCTGAAATGCTTTGAGATGTTGTTGTTGAGTGTTTCCTTTGCCACCTTCTCGAAATAATTGAGGGTAGGCGCACAGGTTAACTGGTCAATATCCGAGATGCGGCTTATATACTGCGAAATATTGTAACAAGATACTATAACGCTGTCCTCGTTCGGGCTTTTAATTCTGGAGGCTGTTACATCCATCCATAAGCCCGTGTCTATATCGAACATACGCATGGTATGTCGTTCATCAGTCGAGTGGAAGCCTTGAAGCGGGCAGTTTTCACATGGCTTGTTGCGGTTTTTTATTACCTCGTAGCAAAGCTGACCAACTTTTGCGTTTGGCTTGTAATTAGGAATTCCTCTAAAAATATGCTTGATTTTATAAGTACTTAAATCGATTATATAAACAAAAAGCATTGCCTGCTTTATTAGAAGCTCCGAAAGGTAATCGTCATATCGGATTAACTGCTGATTTCTCGCCTTTGTTACATACGAGGAGATTAAGAAAATAAGGTTTGAAAGAAGACGTGCATCGTCTCTTAGTATGGTGTAGCTTTTTGAAAACTCAAATCTTACCCAACATTCGAGCGGTAATTCCTTACAAGAGATTAACTGCATTACTTTATATACGCCGCTTTCGTACATATCGGTGTATACCTCGGGAAGCTCCTTATACAAGTCGATGCTGTCGAGCATAAGCAGTCCTGATTGGAATAGGCTTTGGCTTCTCAGCTCGTTAAATTCGTTATATATTTCGACATCAGTACAAGTCACAGGTATTTTTTTACTGCTCCACTTATAGGTTAATTCGGCGGTCCTGCCCATGCTGATGTTTTCAAAAACAAGTATTCTGTTTATCTTAAAACGCTTGCCTATTATTTCCATGACCTTTTCCATAGCCTCTCCTACATTGGAGGTTGACATTAAGATGTCGTTTACGGTTATAAAGGTCTGGCTGGGTGGAAGTGTTAATGCACTTAAATCGCCTGCTTCATTTTTGGTGTCTACTACGTTTCTTTGGTTTCTTGCGCTCATTTCGGAGTTATAGCTAAGTATCATGTTGCCGCCCTGTTTTTTGGCTTCCTTCAGTGCGGTTTCAGCTGCATAAAAAAGGTCGGAAAAGCCTATCCCGTCAACAGGTGAATATGAAAGACCTGCGCTGATAGTTGAATTTCGGCGGTTATCTGAGAAGGCACTGTTATATTTTTTGCATACTTTATTTATTACGGCAATGGCTTCATTCTCGGCTTGAATATAAGGCATGAAAACAATAAAATGGTCGTTCCACACACGTCCCACAACGCATTTTTCATCGAAGCTTTTCTTTAAAATATCTGCAAAGCTTTTAAGCATGTTGTTGCCGAAGGTGAAGCCCATTGTGTTATTTATATCGGAAAATCCGTCTATGTTTATCAGAAGCATAGCGTTGTTGGTGCCGCTTGCCTGCTTTGAGGTTATATCAATTACCATTAGCTGTACATTTTCGAAATTAAGGAGCATTGTAACAGAGTCAAGCTTCTCGTTTGTGATAAGCTCCAGCTCTGCATTTTTTTGCATCTGAATATCACGCAGGATACCAAAAACCTGAGTAGAAGCACCGCTTTTGTCGTTCAGAACGGCATTTCTCATAAGGTACCAATTGTAATTATCGGGGTGACGTGCATTTTTTATTTGAATTTCTAAATCGCCGGGTGCTTTCCCCGATAACACATCTAAAAATTTTTCGAACTGCTCTGCTATTACGAAGCCGTCCTTAGATGTTTTTTCCGTGAAATTGTAAACATACCAGTTATCATTTTTTCCTAGCTCAAGCATTTTACGGTCGGTGAAGCGTATCATATCGTTTGCTATATTGTATTCGAATAAAATGTCACCCGTCGAATCAAGAAGTCTGCCAAGTCGTTCCTTCTCCCTCTCGGTCTCAATTTGGAGCTCCTTTATATTGCTTATGTCGATGTATACACAAATAAAGGTATACTCCCCGTTTTCGTTTACATCAAGCAGGGAGCCGCTCTGGCGTACCCAGCTATAAGAGCCACCCTTGTTTATTATTCTGTATACTACCGTAAAGCCGCTATATTCCAGCTGCTCATCTATGCTCTTGATTGTTGCTTCGCGGTCCTCGGGAACGATAATTGCTTCTACAGAGTCGAATACATCATCCTCGTAGGTGTAGCCTGCCGCATGGTGAAGTCCATTCGAGAGAAAATTATATGAAATTTTACCCTCTTTATAAATCATCTTTGAGATGCTGCCAGGAGTGGAGTTTGCTATCGCTTCGATTTCTCGGCGCGAGGTTTCGATTTCGAACATGATTTTCATTGTGTCGGTTTCATCAATTACGACACATTGACAGATACCTACACCGTCCCCGTCAACCGAGCTATTGTAAGCGTTTATCGACAGCCAGCGTATTTCACCTAATTCGTTTATCATACGAGCCTTTGTGCTGACTGATTTGTTCACATGCTTGCTGTCTGATAACGTATAGTAGACATTATCTACGTCGTGAGGATGAAGGATGCCCGAAAGCTTATTCATATACTTTTTATAAAAATCTGTTCTCGTG
The DNA here is from genome assembly GCA_031549645.1 of Ruminiclostridium sp. Taxonomy (GTDB): domain Bacteria; phylum Bacillota; class Clostridia; order Oscillospirales; family Ruminococcaceae; genus Ruminiclostridium_E. The sequence continues at coordinate 27,103 of JAVBPL010000131.1, forward strand.
GTATGAAACACCGAAAAAAAGAAATCGTTCGCGTAAACTAATTCAAGCTCACGATTAGCTTTTACGGTGAAAATACCGCCAGGCATGGACATGGTAATAGTTTTGAGCTGTTGGAGGGCGGTGCTATAAGGGTTGCTGCTGTCCTTATCGAGTTCCTCCAGATTTAAAAAAGAGCAGCAGAGTGTAGAGGCTCCGCCATCTTCAAAGGTAACTGAGCTCACAATAAGTGCCTTAATCAAGCCGTTGTCCTTTGTAAAAAAATTAACCCTGAGGTTAACAGGCTCAAAATTTTTAAACAGGCGTTCATAAAGGTTTACATCGGGGTTATCATCGGGTGGTATGATTAGTTCGATGCACTCTTTAGCAGAAATTTTGCTAAAATCCTTTAAAAAATATCCAGATAGAGAAGAAAAGGTCCTGCTTACTTTACAGACCTTTTTAGTTTTTAAATTAAAAAAAATTTCTCCTTCTTGAAATGCTTTATCGCCTTTGTACTGCTCTAAAACATCGATAATTTTATCTATTTTAATCACCCTCGCTTTAAATGATATTCATGTTTATGATTAAAGTATATCATAATAGATATCACCTCGCAAGCGATTATAAAATTGTTCTAAATAAGTTTACGATTTATTAATAATCTGTACTTTATTATTAAAACAGTTCCTGTTTTAATAACCGTCGCATCAATCCTTCGGATTGACACTCCTCAATAGGTCATATTATTTTTATTAAATCGACGGCATTACGTTCCCGCCAGTTACTGGTAAATATACCCCGTTTATAAAGCTCGCAAGCTCTGAAGCCAAGAATATAACTGCGTTTGCTACCTCTTCGTCAGTACCCCTACGTCTCATTGGGTGCAGCTCTGTGTATTCGCTGGGGGAGAAGCCGTTTGCTCTGTCCCGTTCGCTCACAGTCCAGCCAGGTGCAACTTGATTTACCGTGATATTATGACAGCCTACCTCCTTGGCAAGCACTCTGTAAATCCCGTCCATACCTCTTTTAGCCGAGGAATACGCGCTTTGAGTCGGGAAGGTCTGGATTGCACATTCTGTGTTTATACCTATGAAGCGTCCATTTTTCTTCTCTATCATTGACGGGATAAAGGCTTTAGCCATATAAACGTTATGCATTACGCAGGACTCAAATTGGCTGTAATAATCCTTGTTATCCTGCTCCAGAAGCGGTTTCCAGTTATACTGAATAACAGCGTTATTAACCACGATGTCGGGCATCGTGAAATTCTGCTCTATTTTGTCTTTCATTTCAGCAATTGAGGCACTGTCGGTTACATCAGCTTGCACTATGAAAGCCCTGACACCGGCGGAAACGGCTTCTTTATATAAAATCTCTGCCATTTCGATGTTTTTATGATAATGTATAATTACATTTGCACCACATTCTATAAAGCTTCTAGTCATAACACGTCCAAGCTCACCCGTAGCACCAGTGATAAGCGCTGTTCTGTTACTAAATTTGATTTCCATGACGAAACCTCCCATTTATTTTTGCCTTTATTGTAACATAACAGAGAAAATAAGTCAAAGCTATTGTAATAAACTAGAAATTGTTATATAATTGACAATGTTATTTTATTAAGGGAAAAGGTGATTTTAGTTATGGAAAAATTTTACAAACCAGAGAAAAAATCAAACTTGCTCGGCTTTGTTATGCTAATACTTGCTGTAACGGTTGCGGGCTGTGCTGTTAGCGCACTTTATTTGTGGATAAATAGTATTTTACCACTTATTTACTTCTGCGTAGCGGCGGCGGTACTTTTTGGCATCGGAATGGGTTTTCTTGTCGGCTTCATTATCGATAAATTTAAGATTACTAGCAAGGCAATAGCTGTGGTGGGTGTTGTAATAGGCTGCCTTCTTTTTACATATTTTAAATGGGGACTATATGATGCATGGGATTATGAAGCCTATTTGTACGACTGGATGAAGGATTATAACGCTTATGAGTATTATGGCTTCGAAGATGATTTTGGAGAATTAACAAACGAAAATATTACCTATGCAATCGAAGAAATGCAGAGTATGAGCTGTTACGATTATTATGGCGGAGATGAAAATTACGACTTAATCAGCGAATATTTCACCGCCGATGAAATAGAAACGCTCAAAAGCATGACATATTATGAATTTTGCGGATATGACAGCCTACTGGGTGGAACGGCGGAGCATGCAATCCGTTCACTCCAAAGAGCTAAGCTGATGAGTCTATATGAATATGATTACGAATACCTCGGTGACGTAAAGGAAGGCGGATTATTCCAAGTTCTCACCAATCCCAAGCTTCTGTGGGAGGATATCGTTTTGATTAACGAGGAGGGTCGCTGGTCAATAACAAGTAATTCCTCGTCATCGTCAAGCACTGAACCAGCAACTGTAAATGGTGTGATTTTAATGATTGTGTGGATTGCAGAGCTGCTTATTATATGCATAATTCCTATTGCGGCTGCAAACTCAAAGGCAGGAATCCCTTTTATAGTAAAGGATAATAAATGGGCAAAGCAGCTTGCCACCACAAACGTTAATTTTAATGACGATATAGGACCAAAGAGACTACGCGAGGAGATAACACGCGACTGCGATATCATCATACGCAGAGCAGGCAGCGAATGTACCTCTGCGAAAGCGGTTAGATATTATGTATCGGTGTTCCATTCGGAGGACTTTGAGGAAAACTATATCGATGTTTCGTTCTCGCCGAAGAATAACAAGAACAACTCGACAAACACTGTCATAAAGCATCTTGCAGTTGATAAAAAGTATTTATTTAGTCTTTTTAAGGCTTATGGTGAACCCTTCCCATTTGATACAAGCGAGTTCGGAATAGACCAGCCTGTTATCGAGGAAAATGCTGAAGTGATGTTATAAAAAACAAGTAGAGGTGACCGTCTCGGTCGCCCCTACGATTTTCATATATCTAAACCATTATACCTGTTTCGATTTTCTCGAGTGCTTCCGTTAATGCTTTCCAGTTATTGATATTCAGACAGGGAAAATCGGGTGTACTGGCTGTTAATTCCTCATTAGAAGCGTCCTTCTGATACCACACTGGGAACATACCTGAGCTGTTTGCGCCCTCGACATCGGCATAATAGTTGTCGCCGCAGTACCACACATCAGACGGCGCAAGCCCGCTTTTGTTAAGTGCAATATCAAATATCATCTTGTTAGGTTTCCTCACTATATATTCACTTGAAGCTATAATAAATTCAAAGACATTATAGGGAAGATAAATATTGATTATTCGTTTAACCGCTTCTCTGCTGAACATTATATTGCTGATGACTGCGGTTCTTGTGTCCATATTCTGAAGCTTTGCAAGTGTTTCCTTAATGAAAGGGGTAGGTGAATAGCAAGCATAATTATCTCTGAACACACATTCCAATTCAAAAGGTGTAAGGTCAAACTCTATCTCGAGTGTCTCGTAAAGCAGTTTTTGAAATGAATATTCGTGGAACTCAAGATTATTTTCGCGGCTGTAAGCGCTTATTTCGCCGAAAAGCTTTTGGCTGAAATCGGTTATTTCCTTTGCAGTAAGACCTCGTTTGTTCTTGGTTGCACGTCTCAGGAGAGCTTCGGTTGCTCGTAAATTACTGGTCTTGGTTTCTTCTATCAACGTATCGCCATAATCAAAAATAATCATCTTAGGTTTTCTCATAAAAAATCACCTTTCCTACTTTGTATTTGATTATATTTTAATTATATATCCTTTGCTTTATTATGTCAATGCGAAAAATAAACACCGCCGAGGCGGTTCGTATGCTAATCTCTAGAGGGATTAGTATTAAGCCTCGGTGGTGTTATTTTTGGGATAACCCCGTTCCTTTATTTTTCAGCGCTGTACTTAAGCTTTGTAGCCATTCCGCCTCTAATGTGGCGCTCCTGTTTGTTTTTTTCAAGAATTGCCTTAACTTCTTTATGAAGAGCAGGATTAGTTTTTTCGAGCCTTGCTGTTATATCTTGATGTATGGTTGTCTGTAATAGCAATGGTGTCAGCAAGGCCTATATCCTTTAAAGTCCGCATAAATATATCTACCTTGCCGTCTTTGTCCACCTCAATTCGGTCAATCAGCTCCTTTAGCTGTGCATTGCTCATGTTCTTGATATCTGCGATGTTTTCCAGATTTTTGAAGGTCTGCATAAGCATTTCGTCGAGATTTTCGGCGTGGGTTTGCTTGCCGTTAAGCTCAGCCAGTCTCTGTTCAATAGGCTCCCGTTCCTTTGTCAGGGCTTGAAGCTTATCCTTAAGCTGTTCCTTTGAGAGTAAATCATCGGCGTACATTTCGGTGTATTTGTTATGCTTCCTGTCAAAGCGTAAAAGCTGTTCCTGTAAGGTTTTCTTGTCTTTCTGTTCGCTGTTATCTGATTTATACTGCTTCTTAAATTCGGTGACAAGTAAATCAACCGCATTTCGCCTGTCGGTAACTAAGCCGATAAAGTAGCGATTAATTTCTTCGATTAATTCACGTTCACCCAGAATAGTATGATTTGAACAGTTTTCACGTCCCTTGATGTTTCGGCTGGTGCAGTGCCATTTAGGGCGGCTGTCCTTGGTGGAACGTCGAGCGTAGGAATAGCCGCACTCCTTACACTTTATAATAGTTGAGAATAGATGCTGATTGCTTTGGCGCTGCTTGTAGCAGGTGAAATCGGTTCTACGTTTATTCAAGGCTTGCTGTGCTTTCTCAAATAGCTCGTCAGAGATTATGCGGAGTTCCTCTTTTTCGGTAACTAGCCACTCGGATTTATCTATGTCCTGACGCTGTTTAGTGAGGAAGTCCTTGGTTTCCTCCTTGCCGTTGGTGATTTTTCCTGTATAAATCGGGTTTGTGAGGATACGGCAGACGGCGTTTTGGCTCCAGTCGCAGTCGCGTTTGGTGCGAAGTCCCTCGCTGTTTAGGATTATGGCGATTTTGGTTGCGCCGTAGCCCTCGTCAAGATACATATTATATATACGTTTTATTATATAGGCTTCTTCTTCGTTTATTTGCAGGTCGTAGCGGTTGCCGATGATTTTATTGTAGCCGTAGACTATATTCGGTACCCGCCCTTTTTTTGCGGTTTGCTGCTTGCCCCACTTGACACGAGCGGAGATTTTACGGCTTTCCTCTTGTGCAAGCGTTGCCATGATTGATAAACGCAGCTCGCCGTCGTTGTCTAATGTGTTGATGTTGTCGGAGAGGAATAGCACGCCTACACCGAGGTTTTTGAGCAGGCGGGTATAGTTGAGAGTATCAACGGTATTTCGGGCGAAACGGCTGACTTCCTTAGTTATGATGAGGTCGATTTTGCCAGCTTTGGCATCGTCAATCATTCTGTTGAACTGCACACGCTTTTTGGTGCTTGTACCGGTTATACCCTCGTCAGGGTATATTCCGACGAGGGTGTGACCTGATTTCGCTGCGTATTCGTTGAAGTAGTATTTTTGCGCTTCAAGGGAGTTTTGCTGATCAGTCTTGTCCGTGGAAACACGGCAGTAGGCGGCTATTCGCATTTTGACGTCCTTTCTGTGGTTTTTACTTCATAATAACATGGATTAGGGTTTTGTCAAACGACGCTCTCTTTATTAAAACTGTTGCGACAGTTTTAATAGCCGCTTATGCAGTGCTCAAAGACGGGCTCGCACTGTATAAGCTCAAGAGGTCATATTATTTTCAATAATCCCCCATTTTCGATTAATTGCTTATGTACTCTTTCAATAATCATCTTGTTATGCAGGTTTTGAAGCCTTTTTAGATCCTCTGGGTTTTTTGGCGAGTGGAAAATAAATTTTATTTCTTTTGGTTGTTTGTTGTTCATTTTAAATCAATCCTTCCTCTGGAGCCTGGTATACCGCCAAAAGCGGTATACTTGGCGGGTTTGAAACAAATCGTAGATTTGTTTCGAACAAACCTCCGATTGTCCTATTTATATTGGTATTCGAGACGGATTATTCATTGTTTTTGGTCGCTAGATAAACTAGCGTTACATCTTCACGTTCGTGACCGAGTAGCATTGAGATTTTTAGGCGTGCAGAATATTCATTTGAATTTTCCGCTAATGCCTTTCGATACTCGTTTTGTGCGTAGGAATGTCTCAGTCCATGGAAAGTAAGAGGATTATCTCTTTCGCCCGAGATGCTTTTTCGATGATACGAAATGAATTTTTGGAGTGCATTAATGTACAGGTGCGTTGGAGTGTCCTTTGGTACAATCAGCTTTTCACCTCTTTCTATGCTGATAAGCAGCTTTTCAAACAAAATTTTCACGGTTTCATTAATAGGAACACTTCGGATTTTACCGTTTTTGCCTTTTACTGTGATAATGCTTGTTTTTACCGCTTCACTTGCGGTTTTTGTGTCAATCCTAACACATTCGTGAATACGGAGCCCGACATAATATGCAAGCGATAATGCAAGAGCATAATCTTCACGGTTCTGCTTAATGCAAATCGCCAGCATCTTGTTGAACTCGGAGAAGCTCCACGCTCTCGGTATTCCTGTAAGCTTGCGGCGGCTTAGATTCAGCTCGGAATTGTCGGGTAAATTGTTCTTAGCTTCTGACATTTTGTCGTGGAAGAAGCGTATGCCCGATAAGTCGGTTTTGATCGTAGATGCGGATTTCCCGCTCTCTTTCATGAACCCAACATAAGCATGGATGTGTTTTTCACTTATGTTTGATAGCTTTTGCAACCTCCAATGCTCTGCAAGATAAGAACAAAACCGCAGCATCGCCTGATAATAACGCTCTCTGGTTTTGTAGCTGCCTTGTCGGTTGTGCCGTTGTACTTTGTGCAATTGATGCACTAAGTTGCTTTGAATTCCATTGTTTGTCAAATTAAAATCATCCTTTCTAAAAAAAGTACAAGGTTATAGCTTGTTGGTTCTCAGTTCGTTTCTGGTTGGTTTCCGAGAGATATAATGAAAATCAAGATGTTTGCGAACTTGCAAATGGCGTTACACTGGCTTCTACGCTCTGTTTGATTTTCATATTTGCCATACTGTCTCTGTGAGAATTCGGAATTTTGAGATGAGTAATTGTGCCGGGTACCAAAAATTTGGTTGGAAAAGTCCTTCCGGCGATACACATTCCCGTTAGATTGGGTTGGCGGTAACCTTGTGTATTGTTGGTGGGAACTTATACTTAACCAAAGCTAAAGCATTGGTTAAGGGATTTCGCTCTCTGCGGAGAGCGCCACCTACCCGGTGGGTATATAAACAAACCTTTTGGTTTGTTTATACACGACACCATTTAAGCGACATATGAGTAGTTCAGTCTCATAAGGTCCGTCGGTGCGGACATCTGCTAACCGTCAAAAAGTTAACCCGTAAATGTCACATTCTTTCTTAAGTGCAAGTTTTGTATGCTCCCATTAACAATTTCACCTTTCTTATGAGCATGGTTTTCTTTATTAAAGACGCGATTTCATTATAAATTTTCTGATTAAGTCGGATTCAATATCCCTAAATACTCGTTTGACCGCAGGTATTCCTGATGTATCAGGTGGGCTATATAGGTTTCGCAGGTTATTTTCGCAAAAAAATAACCGTACCAAGCTCCAATTGGAGTTGATACGGCTTAGTACCTTTTCGTTTACGAAAAGGTACATTGCTCGTTGTTGATTTATTTTATTGAATGAAAAAGGTCAGAGATCGCCCTTTGAGCAATTTCTGACCTCGAAAGTCATTTCCACGTCCTAAGGAGAGGAACGTTAATAATAATCCTAATTTGAATATATTACCATATTCTTTCGATATTGTCAATAGAAAAAATAGGTTTTTTTAATAAAATACTGAAAAATATAATAGTCTATAAATAAACTTGACGTATAATAATATTTATGATATAATCCCGTCTTTGACAGTTCAGTGAAAATAAAACCGCTGAGAAGCCGATAAATAAAGGCTTCACAGCGGTTTTTTGAATTTCACAGAGTATGGTAATATATTATCTACCCTTGCTTGTTTTTTGAATTTCTTTCATTT
>JAVBPL010000061.1:0-15722 GCA_031549645.1 Ruminiclostridium sp.
AGTATGGGACAAGGTCTCTGCGTAGACTACGCCATTATCCAGCGTGATGAGGGAAAATCTATTGATGAGCTGTACAACTGGCACATGGATAATCAGCTTAAAATCGCACATTGGTTTACTGTCGATGATCTCTTTTTCCTCAAAAGAGGCGGTCGTATTAATGCCGCAACTGCGATTGCTGGAACCGTACTTGGTGTAAAACCCGTAATGCACGTTGACAACGAGGGTTACCTAGTCCCTGTGGGCAAGGTTCGAGGACGCAGACAGTCATTAATAGCCTTGGTTGACAAAATGCAAGAAACAGCGATTAATCCTGAGAAGCAGCGTGTGTTTATAGCACACGGCGACTGCATCGAGGACTTAAAATTTGTTGAAAAATTAATAAAGGACCGCATGGGCGTTAAGGAATTTGAAACTACTTATATTAACCCCATTATCGGCTCACACAGCGGACCGGGAACGATGGCATTGTTCTTTTACGGAACGGAACGCTAAAAGGTGTTATATAAATGAATGAAAGACTTGGTTTTCTAAACGATAAGGCTAGCAAGCTGCCGCTTCTCCCTGGCGTTTATATAATGAAGGACGAAAGCGACAATATTATATATGTCGGTAAAGCTAAAGCCCTTAAAAATCGTGTTTCAAGTTATTTCAAACGTATTGACAATCATAATATAAAAACTTTTAAGCTAGTTGAAAATATCTACGATTTTGATTTTATAGTGACAGACAGCGAGCTTGATGCACTGGTGCTTGAAGCCAGTCTTATCAAACGCCACGATCCAAAATATAACATCAAGCTAAAGGACGACACTGGGTATAATTATATTAAGATATCGGGCGGAGACTTCCCGAAAATTAGCTATACACTCCAAACCTCCGATACGAACGCAACCTATATCGGACCCTACACCTCAAATTATACAATCAAGGAAACTGTGTCCGAGGTAAACCGCATATTTATGCTGCCGTCCTGTACGAAAAAATTTCCGCAGGAATTCGGAAAAGACAGACCATGCCTCAATTATCATATTAAGCGTTGCCTTGGTGTTTGTCAGGGAAATATTTCTAAGGATGATTATAACAATACAATCAAAAATGCGATTGAATATATTAAGGGCGGAAGCAAGGAGAGCATTAACAGACTCACCGAGGAAATGGAAGCAGCGGCTGAAAAGCTTGATTTCGAGCGTGCGGCAAAGCTTCGCGACCAGATAAACGCAATCACAAAATCTGAAAAAGGTCAGCAAATCCAGACCTCTAAGGTTACCGACTTCGATATAATCGGAATGGCGCAAAACATGGAGCTTGCCAGTATCGCAGTTATCATGTACCGAAAAGGCAGGCTTACCGATAAAGAAAACTTCTTTATCGGCGACGAATATGATAATTCGCAGATGCGTTCTGATTTTATTTCGCAGTATTATTCTGAGAAGGACGAATGTCCAAAGGAAATTTATATAGATTATGAGCTTACCGATAAGGAAATACTGGAAGAATATCTAAGCAGGAAATTTGCTCATAAAATCTCGATAATTACCCCGAAAAAGGGCTGGGGGCTTACTCAGGTAACCCTCGCAAAAAGTAATGCAAACGAATATCTCTCTGTTAAGGTTGGACGAACAGTTAAGGATATGAACACGTTATCCGACCTTGCAAAGCTGCTAGGCTTAAAAAAGCTACCGCAGTATATAGAGAGCTACGATATCTCAAACCTCGGCGACGACAGCAAAGTCGGCGGTATGGTGGTGTTTCGTAACGGCAAGCCTTTTAAAGCGGGTTATCGAAAGTTTACGATAAAAAGCACACTCGGGCAAGATGATTATGCGGCTATGCGTGAGGTAATACAGCGGCGGTTTCAGCGGTATCTCGACGGTGATGAAGGCTTTGCCATGCTCCCTGACCTGATACTACTAGATGGCGGCAAGGGACATGTAAACACTGTAAGCGGGGTGCTTTGCGAACTCGGTATAGATATTCCGCTTTACGGTCTCGTGAAGGACGATAAGCATCGTACCCGTGCCATTGCAAGCAGCGGAGACGAGCTGGAGATTGCCGCAAATAAAAATCTTTTTGCTTTTTTAACCTCAATACAGGACGAGGTTCATAGATTTGCAATCACCTTTCAACGTGCCACTCATAAGAAAAAAACCTACGAGCTCGAGCTTACAAAGGTTCCAGGTATAGGCGAGAAAAAGGTTATCGCATTAATGAAGCATTTTAAAACAAAGCAGGGCTTAAAGGAAGCCGAAATTGAGGAGCTAAAGGCAGTTGCGGGCGTGAATATGGAAACCGCAGAAATGCTTTACAGCTTTATTAGGGAGAATTTTTAGTGAGAATTATTACAGGAACTGGCAGAGGGAAACGTCTAAAAAGTCTGGAAGGCACCGATGTCCGTCCAACCACCGATATGGTTAAGGAAGCGATGTTCAGCATACTACAGTTCGAGCTGGAGGGTAAAATAGTCGCAGATTTATTTGCAGGCTCAGGACAGCTTGGAATTGAAGCAATCAGCAGGGGTGCCGAGAAGGTGCATTTTGTCGATAATAGCCGACCAAGTATAAACGTTATAAAGGAAAATCTTGCGGCGGCGAATTTCACTGTAAAAGCGAGTGTACACGAAATGCCCGCTCAGGCTTTTCTGCGGAGCACTTCGGATAAGCTTGACGTTGCACTACTAGACCCACCTTATGAAAGAAATCACATTCAGAAGATACTGCCTGCCCTAGTCGAAAAGATGTCCGAGGACGGCATAATCTTATGCGAGCATGAATTCGGCTTAAGATTACCTGATGAGGTCGGAGAGTTTAAGCTTTATAAAAGCTACAAGCACGGCAAGGTTGGCTTAACCCAATACAGACGAAACGGGGGCGGTGAAGATTAAGACTGCAATTTACCCTGGAAGCTTTGACCCTGTTACTTATGGACATCTTGAAATAATCAAACGTGCTGCGAATTTATTTGATTATCTGATAGTTTTGGTGTCTGTCAATCCTCTTAAGCCTAGCAGCTTCACTTTAGAGGAGCGAATGGATTTTCTAAAACGAGCAACTGTGGGAATAGATAATGTTGAGATTGCGTATTCTGACGGCTTGTTGGTTGATTACTTCAAGAAGCGTAATGCCGATGTAATCGTAAAAGGACTTCGAGCAATGTCAGATTTCGAGTATGAATTTCAAATGGCACTTGTCAATAAAGATTTATGTCACAAGGCAGAAACCGTGTTTTTATCGGCAGATGCCGCAAGCACATTCCTTTCATCAAGTATGGTAAAGCAAATTGCTATGTTCGGAGGCGATATAAGTGCCTTTGTGCCGTACTGTATACTTGAGGATATTAAAAGTCGGTTATTAATAAAAAAGTAGAATATATGAGCTAGGAAGGACGGTAAAAATCATGACTATTGAAGAAATACTCGAGATGATAGACGAAAATCTTGATAAAGCTATGCAGGTACCTTTTTCGGGTAAAAAGAGCTTAGTCGAGGTAGACAAGATGCGTGAGCTGGTAGACGAAATCAGGCTCAATATGCCCACAGAAATTAAACAAGCAAAGAAGCTGGTTCAAGACAGAAAAATCATTATCAACGAAGCAAAGACAGAAGCCGAAGGCATAATCAAGAAGGCAGAGGAAAAGGCGGCAGAGCTTGTCTCCCGTCAAGAAATAGTACGTCAAGCACAGCAGAGAGCAAATGAAATAATGGTTAGCGCACAAACTAAATCCAAGGAGCTGCGAGGCACCACGAACGATTATGTTGATAATATGCTCGGCAGAGTCGAGGAGCTATTATCTCACGATTTAGTCGATGTCAAAAAAGCGAGAAATGCTTTAAAAGGTGCTGGAAAATAGTTACATATTTTAAAGGGGCTGTGTTCGTCACAGCCCCTTAATTTATTATTTCGGTTTCTTAATTTTAAGCCTTCTGATACGAGGCACAGCTACTGCTGCTCCTCCGCCGACTACCACAACCGATGTAGCTGTCACTACTATCGGAACTATCGGAGAAGAATTATCCTTATTATCTTCCTTATTATCATTATCTTCACCCTTCGCTTCTGTTTGCTGGGTTATCTCGGCATTAGCGTTTATCGCCGCTTCGGTTTGAATGTCTTCTGTTGTTATAGATTTAGAAGCCTCCGTGTTTTCGGTGGCGTTTTCCGTAGTCGTTAGCTCCGTCGAAGCTGATAACGACACGTTTGTTGTTACCTCGCCAATTATTATCACGGGTTCGTAATCACCGTCGCTAGTAATGCTCTCAGGTACCGCTGAGGTTAAGTCATAATTTGAGACTGGAACCACAGTTTCGGGCTCTGTAAAGCTTTCGGGTATCGTCGTTACAACGGCCTGCTCTGTTTCTTTATATGTATCCGCTGGAATTGACAAGCTTGTTACACTTGAAGAATACCCTGGATTATATGATGGTGTACCCTCTGAATTCGACGAAGGCGTACCTGGTGGGTTCGTGTCAGGTGGATTCGTATCTGGTGGGTCTGTGCCTGGTGGGTCTGTGCCTGGTGGGTCCGTGCCTGGTGGGTCCGTGCCTGGTGGGTCTGTACCTGGTGGGTCTGTGCCTGGTGGGTCCGTGCCTGGTGGGTCCGTGCCTGGTGGGTCCGTGCCTGGTGGGTCTGTGCCTGGTGGGTCTGTACCTGGTGGGTCTGTATTCTTCGGGTCATTAGGGTTGTCTGCTATATTTACAGCAAGAGTGTTTTCGTATATACCACCATCAAAATACGCCACAAGCTTGTGGTTATCGTTTTTTAAGCTGCTTAATGTTTTCGTCATGACGGTTATGACTGTACTTCCTTCTTCTGCTGTAAAACCTTCATCACGCCCAAGCTTCAGCTTATTACCATTTAAGGTTATTTGCATGAAATCCTTATAATCTGCATCAATTCTAAAGGAAACTGGTTGAGTCCCCGTTAATTCATCGATTGGTGGAGCATCAAAAACTTCCTTTTCCTTAACAGACAACGTTATATCCTTTGTGTCACTACCTTCTTTATTTGCCGCAGTAACCGAGAAGGTATAATCACCTGCAACAAGTGGAACGCCAGTTATAGTGCCGTCCCCAGTTATCGATACTCCCTCAGGTAAATCGTCGTTTACGGTATACTCAATCGGATAGGAGCCGCTTGAAATCAAAACAGTCTGATACGACTTAGTCTCAGTCGCTTCAATGAGTATATTATTTAAAATCGTCGGAGCTACCGCATCATCTGTTACCGACAGCTTTAAAATTCGGGTATCCTTTAATACTTTATCGGCTATTTTATTCCATGCCGTTACTTCAATCTCAAAGTCACCAGTTTCTTCTGGTGTACCGATAATCATACCAGATGAATCAAGATATAAGCCTTGAGGTAATATGCCGTGATAACTAAACTTTATTACCGCACTGCCCGATGCGGGAATTAAATAATCATAATAATCACCAACAACACCACCTGGGATTACAACCTTATTATCCTCATCAGCAGGTAGAATAATTGTCGGAGACAGTGCTTTCATTCTCACAGTTAAAACTATATTTTGTGTTATCTTATCGCCTGCTTCATTTTGAGCCGTAACCTCAAGTATATGCTTACCTGGCTCGTTCGGGATACCAGTAATGTGACCGCTCTCATCAATGTCTAGTCCCCACTCGTTCAAACGTTCTACACATTCGTCGGATAAGGAGAAAATTACAGCAGTATTAGCTTCGATATATTCGTCATATTCTTCACCATAAATACCATCTGGAAGAACAGTAGTAAAAATCTGTGGCTTTACTGGCTCATCACCGATAACCAGCTTAAAGGTCTTTGCTCCGTATCCGTCATTTTCATCTTTTGCGATAATCATGACATCAAACCCACCGATTTCAGTAGGTGTACCGCTTAAAGTACCGTCACTACCGAGAGTTAGCCATTCGGGTAAAGGATAATCGTCACTTACAATATATGTTACTTCCCCGTCCCCCTTTGCGGATACCTTATATTCATACGGAGAGTCTTTGACACCGTTTGGCAGTCTTTTTGTGATGAAAACAGGCTCCTCACGAAGGCTTACGCCATCGCTGTTAATTAAAAGGCCCATTGTGAATATCGCATCAGATGAGCATAAATCATCAAAGAAGTTTTCACTTGAAATTAAGTGTGGTGAATAGCTTTCCATGCAAAAGTCGTCGTTAAGCTGCGAAGTAAGCTTATCATAACCTTCACCGAGCGTAGCCATCGAACAGTCGGCAAAGGTTTCACCAGCCGTCATTTCTTCGCGTGTAATCCCTTTGCAATTATCGAGATTTGCGCCATTGTCGATTTCTTCATCAAGGTAATAACCCCCGACAATCGGAGAACTCGATTTGCCAGTTATTGGCCCATACTTTGCACCATTTTTGTCAGTAGCATTTACATACCCTGTATTATAACAGTTTACAACCGTGTTGCCGCCCTTACCTACGACACCTCCGACAAAGCTTCCGCCAGTAATTGTCCCAGTATTATAGCAATTGATAATCTGCGCTGCAATGCCTGCAATACCGCCATAATTTTTTGAAGATGTACTAAGCTCAGTGATTAGGGTAACATTATTCCAATCGGTGCCGTCGTACTCCGATATTTCTATCGAGGTCTGATTTGCTACATAGCCTGTATTAAAGCAGTTTTTCGCTTGTCCCTTGTTTACATCTGCATATCCGAAAATTCCGCCTGCGTTTCCGTTATAGCTGAAAATAAAACCACCTGAATTAAAGCAGTTGATAATTGAACCGTTATTAATCCCAGCAATTCCGCCTACATTCTCTTTGCCTACGAACTGACAGTCGATTAAGCCTAAATTAATAACCTCGCCGCCCGTTTCGATACAGGAAAAGAGACCTATGTTAGGTTCAAAATCCTCAACGCTAGATATATTACCTATGTAGCCAAGATTTTTAATTACATGATAATTTCCGTCAAATGTTCCAGTAAAGCCTGTGCCTAGCTCTGTAAATGCATCTTTTCCTATTGGAATAAACTCGTTTTCCTCCATATCTAAATCAATTATCAGCTTATAATTCATATCAAGATAATACTCAGAAAATGAAATATTTGATAACTTTTCCAAAGCGTTTCCGCTGTTTATTAATGTTGTAATATTTACGTTACCCTGATTATTAACGCATTTTACATTATCCTCATAATCTGCCACACTACCGCAAACACCATCCTCAGATACAGGATTATTTAGAGTGGTTTCAATTGAGACAGCAGCAGAGCATGAGCTTATTTCCGAATATTCATTGATTTTTCCCGCTATACCACCCGTATACAAATATGTATAATAGCTTGGATTTTCTTTACTTAATGCGTATATACTGCCATCTACACTACAACCTGTAATGCTTGAATTAATAACATTACCTGCTATTCCGCCAACTGTTAAAACGTCTGCATCCCCCTCAATTATGTAATCGATATCTGAAAGGACAAGGTCTCTAACCTCTGCACTTCCGCTGATTTTACCGAAAAAGCCCGCCTGTACTGGCTGGTTATCATTAATTTTTGAGCTTAAATGCATCTTTAATCCCGTAATCTTTTTACCATTACCATCAAAAATGCCCATATAACCGCTGTAATCATTAGTACAAATAGGAACCCATAATCTATCGTCACCAGTTAAGTCTATATCATTCATGAGGATAAAATTATATGACTGTTTTGAGGTATCGGGACCTACTGTGTTCGTTTCAACACCATAATATTCACTCAAGGCAAACAGCTCATCAGCGTTTGTAATTGTATAATATGTATTATCAATAATAGTTATAGTTTCCAAATCCTCCAGCGTAACTCCCGATGCGCCAAAGGTCGGCATAAACTGCACACATAGCGTAAGTGCCAATGTGGCAGCAATTAAAGCCGCCAAAAACCTATTGGGTGTATATACTTTACGAGTTTTTATCATATTACCCATTATATATCCGCCTTTCGAATTGTTCTCATAATTTACTCAAATAATCTATATAATTTTAACATAACAAGGTTATAAAGTCAATAAAAAAGCTTTGATAAAGTAAAAAAATAAGGGTGTCAGCCTTATTTTAAGCCTAACACCACGTTATTCATTTAAGATACTTAACAAGCACTTCCATTATTTTATCAATCTCCATAGGCTTACCAAGATGAGCATCCATACCCGAAGAAAGGCATTTTTCAATCTCGTCCTTGAAAACATTCGCCGTCATTGCGATTATTGGAATATTTTTAGCCTTTTCTGTATTTATGGCACGAATTGATGAAGTCGTTTCATAGCCGTCCATCTCGGGCATTTGGATATCCATGAATATTATATCATATTTATCAGGCTCCTGCGAAAACATTTTAAGTGCCTCAATACCGTTATTAGCAGAATAAACTGAAATATTCGTCTCACTTAAAATAGCCGCTGCTATCTCTAAATTTATTTCTACATCCTCAACAATAAGTATATTTTTACCAGTCAAATCGGGGATTATAAGCTCCTCCTTTATCCCTTTTATCTCGTTTATCATTGCCTTATTATTTCCGATAATCGCAGCCTGAACCTTTATGTCAAAGGTAAAGATTGTTCCTCTGCCGCTTTCGCTAGTTACACTAATACTACCGTCCATTAATTCAACCAGCTTCTTACATATCGCAAGTCCAAGCCCAGTGCCACCGTATCTCCTAGACGAGCTACCATCTCCCTGTTCAAAGACATCGAAGATTTTATCATATTTCCCGTCAGGAATACCTATTCCATCGTCACTTACAACGAAATTAAGCCAAATATCGCTCCCTTCCTGTCTTCCCTTTTTTACAGATAATGAAACATTTCCATTTTCTTTAGTGAATTTCATGGCATTCGAGAGTAAATTCGTTACAATCTGATTAATGCTAATTTCATCGCCATACACCATTCGGGGCAAATCATCGTCCATCATGAATTCTAGATTAAGCAAGCTGACTGATGCGTTATGCTTATGAATAGCCTCAAGCTCGCCCAGCATCTTATACAAGTCAAAAACATTACAATCCAGCTCGTATTTGCCTGCTTCTATCTTAGACATATCAAGGATTTGATTGATTATACCAAGTAGCGTGGCAGAGGCTGTTTTGATTTTACCTAAAGCGTATTCTTTTCTGTGCAGCTCCTCACTCTTGATACCTATATCGGTCATACCAATTATGGCATTCATCGGTGTACGAATTTCATGGCTCATTCGTGCAAGGAAATCGCTCTTTGAGGCACTCGCCTGCTTCGCTGCCTCAAGAGCTTCAAGCAGCTTTATTTCAGATGTATACATCTCGGTTTCGTCCATAGTGAGACCGATTATACGTTCAACTACACCGTCCTTATCTCTTAGAATAGTTGTATAATTTGAAACATATCGTGCCGTACCATCTTTGCAAATAATCTTTAATGTGCTTGGTATTTCACCACCGCTTGTGTATTCCGATAAAGCCTTTCTACCCACATGGGGCGAGGATTTTACAAGGTGGTCTATGTATTCCGCTCTAGTAATCGGAGAAGGCTTTTCGATTTCCCGAATTTCCGCATATCTCCTGTCAAAGTCTACTGTCTGTGTTTTAACATCAATCTCCCATGTACCTGCCATCGAAGCCTCTAACGCTATCTCTAAACGGTCACGAAATTTATTTTGCAGATTCCTTTCATCGGTTAAATCCACTACACAGCACAAAAATTTATTTTTACTGATTTTATGAATAAATTCACGAAAAAATATATATCTGCCGTCAATTTCCACCTCATGCTCAAGATAAGAAAGTGAGGTGTTTTCTTCTTCCATCTTTTTCGAAATCAACGCAAACTGTTCATCTATATTGATTTTATAAAGCCTTTCAAGCTCATTAAAATATATATAGCTGCCTTCAACAATAAATCCATATTTTTTATGTACCGCAAAATTACCGAAGGAGCAATATCTACGAGATTTTAAATCAACTGTTGCAAAATCAATAGCATTTTGCATATCGAGAAGCTTATTTATCTGTCTATGAAACCCTAAGTATTTAGTAAAAAGAATGTATAGTAATATAGCAAAGCTCAGTGATAAAAAAATAATAACCGTTACAAAAATATAGTCGTGCGTATTATCATCAACGGGGGTATTGTTATAAAGATTTTTGGCTAAATATAAATCATTATTCACGCTAAACAGCTTGTCGGGGTTAATAGATTTTACCGCATCTATCGAGGCATCCATTACCGTCATAAGCTCGGTATTGCTTTTTAAGAATAAATATGAAATCGGCGCAATAATCTGTATAGCGGCACTAGCCTTAATATCAGTGACATCAAGGTAATTAAGCATATAACTAAGCTTGAGGCGGCTTAATACTATTGCATCAAGCTCACCGCTCCGAAGTGCCGCCATCATATCCGCTTCATTATCGTAATAAATTTCAGTTAATTTAGCGGGTAAATTAATATTAAAGTATTCTCTGTCAAAGGTTAAAATTCCTAGCTTGATATTTTCGTCTTCATATGACTCCAGTCGTTCCCTGCTTTTTAGACTGACAAACAAGAGCCTGTCCTCAATTATACTGCTTGTGTCAATCAGGTCGTAATCTGAATTTGCCGAAAGGTGATAATTACATACGGCATCAAGCTTACCGTTCATCAGGTCCTGTATTATTAGCCTTTGGGAATAATAATTTTCGTCGTCGCTAACAGTCACTGGTATGCCCGTGATTTCTGTAAAATATCGGAGAATTTCGGCAGAAACACCCTTTAGCTCTCCATTCTCCTCGTATGACATGAGGAACATATTACGAGGACTTGCAACAGTTATTCCGTCGTAAAAAATAGTTTTTAACGCCTTTATTTCCTCGGCATAAACCTCACGAAGCCCCACAAATGTTGCCTGCTCCTTACTGCTGACAATCTGGCTTTTAAGCCCGCTACCCTGTTCAGTGCTTAAATAACGGTTAAAAATGCTTATAACACCCCGCAACCCTTCAATACTCGTAGCCATGCATTGATTAACCACATGATTTTCTAGCCACAGCTCATATTTTATTTCAGGATGTTCAAGCACCTCGCCCTGAATAGGAAGCGAAGTAACAATTACATCAATTTCTTCGTTTAATAACGCATGAATTAACTCGTCGGTGGAATTATAGGTAATTACCTGCTGATATTCATTAGTAAAGGGCTTCAGATAATTTAAAACAACCGCGCTCGAATATACCCCAATAACCTGCGTGCCGAGATTGCTGAAGGAACCTACTGGATATCTTTCTCTCGTTATTATTCCAACCCTTGACGTTATATATGTGTCGCTTAGATAGTATTCCTTCCTTCTATCCTCCGTAAAAACAACCCCTGCAAAAAAGCTGGTTTCTCCAACAGTCATTTTATTTAAACCAGTTGACCAGTCAGTCTTGACGGCATTAATATCAAGTAAAAGTTCATCACGCAGAAAACTAATGATAGGTGCCAGAACACCCACCTCGTTACCTTTCTCGTCTAATGAATATTCGAGACTTGACGAATACGACAAAGTCAGCTTCTCGTCCTTTATCGAAGCGAGGTACTCCCTCTCCTCATCGGTGAGCATAAACGAAACATCATTTTCTGCGCCTATATATGTACATAATAATGTAAATGTTATTATTAACGTTAATATAAACGATAAGAATTTCTTCATAATCTCGGCCATACTCTTTCCCAGCTCTCCTTTTCCATTTCCTACATCTCCACATTACATTATATACTATTTTACCGTTCAAAAAATTAATAATATGTAAACAATATTTGAATAATGCAAAGAAAAGAGCTGCCGAGTGAAATCAGCAGCTCCAAATGCGTTTATTTTGTTTTTATAAGCTTTGCGATATCCTTTAGCTTAATTCTGTCACCTGAATGAAGTATTATGCTTTCATAAACCTTTGCGACAACCAGCATCATTAAGATATCAAAAACAGCAAGGATAACGACGGACATTATTGTTTCAAGGGTGGATATTTGACCCAGTATAATCGCCGAGGGAAGTGAGAACGGTGATGATATAGGGATATATCTTGCGATTATAGTCATCATATTCGCTCTGTCGGCATCAAGGCTGAACATAGATGGCATATATGCCAGGTAGAAGCCGACTACACCTATTAATGCAAGTGGCTGCATCGCAGCGGATAAATCCTCAAGACGGCTGATACTTGCACCGATTAACCCCGCAATGAGCGCGTAGAATAAAAATCCTAGTATGAATAGTACAATAATCCAAAGCACCGTCATTATATTGAGATGTGAGAACACCTCGCCAAGCTCCGTCGAAACCATCTGCATTCCAGCAGTTGATGCCTTTGCGACATCCATAATTTGACCGAGGAAACCGAAGGGTGCCGTTACTGCGAAGATTAAGCCTGTGGAACCTACCATTATAAGTAGCTGTGTAAACGATGCAAGACCGATACCTATGATTTTACCTATTATTACCGCCAGAGGCTTCACCGATGTCAACAGAAGCTCCATTATCTTCGAAGTTTTTTCCATTGCTATCGCTTGTGCAACAAGCTGACCGTAAGCAAAAATAAATATGAACAGTATCAGAGATGTAAGCATCGGAACAATCATTCCTATAACCTCGGTGAGCTCACTTTTAGGGGCTTCACCTGCGACTGTCACTTGTGTGTTAATACTGCTGTTTGCGAGTGCGATATTTTCTGCACTTATTCCTAGTGAAATAAGTTTTGCGTTATTAAGCATGGAAGCAAAAATATTAGCTGCCTGATTTGACACACTGCTTCCGATAAGCTCCGTACTAAAAGGTCTTGATGCTAAAATACTATAACCATAATCGACCGCATCTATCCGTATAACAATCTCAGCGTCTGTACTATCGTACACCTTAGTGATATAATTATCATAATCACCGTCGGCAATCTCAACCACTTTTACCCCAAGTGTACTTAAATACGAGGTGTCAAGCTTAGTACTAAGTCCGCTGTGATCAAGATAATAAACTGTGCTTAGAGGTGCAACTGGATTTTCAAAATTCGATACACCGCTATCAATCCCAGACGTATCGTCACCCATGAATAAAGGCGGAAGGAAATTTATTCCCAATACCATTAGTATAATAAGAACCGTAACAAGAACTGTGCTCACAATAAAGGATTTACCCTTAATATTTTGCATAT
The DNA here is from genome assembly GCA_031549645.1 of Ruminiclostridium sp. GTDB lineage: Bacteria > Bacillota > Clostridia > Oscillospirales > Ruminococcaceae > Ruminiclostridium_E. The sequence goes on from JAVBPL010000061.1 coordinate 13,146, forward strand.
AGGTGAATTTTGCAACCTTATTCCAACCTTTAGCCTTCATTTACTTCACCCCCAACCTTTTCTACAAATATTTCGTGCAAGGACTTCTCTCTAAGCTCGTATTTAATAAGCTGTATTTTATTCTCAAGGATTTTATGAATAAGCTTTTCCGCCTGTTCTTCCTTTTCCACATGAAAATCTATCTGATTTGGTGTCTGGGATTTTAACACTAGACCACATTCCTCGGCAAGCGGCATAATATGCCCCTCCGCCTTAACCGACAGATTAACACGCCCGTAATCTTTTTTTATCTTGTTAAGATTGCCCTGAAGAACTACATTGCTCTTATGCATTATGATTATGTCCTCGCAGAACTCCTCAATGGTCGCCATTTGGTGGCTCGACATAATAATAAACTTTTTCTTTGCAATTTCTTCTCTAATAATACCCTTGAATAAATCTGTATTAACAGGGTCAAGTCCACTCAGAGGCTCGTCTAAAATAAGTAAATCTGGGTCGGATAATAATGCGGCTACAAGCTGTATTTTCTGCTGATTACCTTTCGAAAGCTGCTCCGCTTTCTTTGTCTTGTACTCATTTATGTTGAGTCTGTCGAACCAATAGTCAATAGATTTTACTATTTCGGATCTCTTCATACCTTTAAGCTCACCGAAATACATCATTTGCTCAAGTATATTGTACTTTGGGTACAGTCCTCTTTCCTCTGCGAGATATCCCACCCTTTCGTCGGTCACCTGTAAAGCTCTGCCCTTCCAGGTAACAGCTCCGCTTTCTCTGGCAAGCATACCTAATATCACTCGTATCGCGGTTGTTTTCCCCGCCCCGTTTGTGCCGAGCAGCGCAAAGATGCCTGGTTCGAGAAGTGAAAAGCTGAGATTATTTACGGCGGTAAAATCGCCGTACTTCTTAATTATGCCTTCTACCTTTAACGACATTTCCATCCCCCTTTTTTAATGTAAATATAATTTACATTTTATATATTACCATATTAATAAATCTAAGTCAAGTATTTTGTTAAAAAATTCTCAAAAAAATTATTTATATTTTCCCAAAAAAAGCTAAAGTTTTCCATGTTGCTGTCGATATGATGTTTGAGTAATTAAATTGCAGCTTTGGAAGGAGTATCTATCATGAATGTTCAAAAAGCCGCCGAGTATGCTCAGCATACACACGCTACCGCACCAAAAACTCAAACACAAGAGACCCAGAAGAAAAATACCACTCAGGCTGCCGATAATACCGATAAGCTTATTACCGACAATAATAACAGCACTGCTTATTCGCCCGCATATACCAGAGGTTCGAATAAAAGCTCCTTACAAGCAAAGGGAGATGCTAATTTTAACTCATCTATGTCAGCAATGCAGATGAAAAATCAGGCAATGCAGAGCTATGTTAAGAACACCCTTTCTGGACAAAAAACTACAGGTTCTGGATATCAGGCGCTCTATGGCAATAACTCCGTAATATCGGGAGCATTATCAGCAGCAGAAAAAACCTCGGAAAAATACGATGATTATTGGGGAGTAGATGCTACTGCCGAGCGTATCTTCACCTTTGCAAAATCTCTTGCAGGCGAAGACGAAGCTATGCTTAAGAAAATGGAGGACGCTTTCCAAAAGGGCTTCAATCAGGCATTAGGCGCAAAGAAGGGCAGCCTTCCCTCAATCAGCTATCAGACCAAGGACAAGGTTACCGAGCTGTTTAGCAGTTATAAAAAGGAATTAGCCGACAAGAAGTCTGGCAAAACCACCGAAGAAACCGATGCAGCTAAAACAACCGATACAGCTAAAAGCACTGAGACTTCCAAGAAAGCATCAACCCCTTATGTAGGCGGCGGTAAATACGGTTCAACCCCTCCCCCCACTAAGTATTCGGGTGGCGAAAAGGTTCCTTATACAGGAAATGAAAAATACGGCAAATCCTATACTGAATAATAAAGAACTAATAATTAAATTTTACGGCTGTTTAACAACAGCCGTAATTTTTATGATAGATTTTCTCTCGTTACTACCTTTAGCCATTTTTTGCCGCTGGTTCTAATGGTGCAGAGTATCGTCTTAATAACCTCATCGCTTCTCATTCCGATAAGCACAATAGGTACCGGGAACTGGAATACTGTAGCAAAAACTGCTGCAAGTGGAATTGACACCCCCCACAGGACTATAAGCTCCATCACAAGCGAAAAACGTGTATCGCCGCCACCTCTCATAATACCTACAATAAACATAGCGGAGAACGAAACAAATATTACATTAATTGCGATTACGTTAAGCATTTCCTTTGCGAGCTGTTTTGTCTCGGCATTAACACTGTAAAAGTCAATAGCCACATCACGCATCAGGAAAATTACTCCGCAGGCTATTAAGCCGATTATCAACGCTATTATCTTGAATGAATTTGCTTTTGCGATAGTTTCCTCGTGCTTACCCTCGCCGATTGATTTACCTATTATCACTGCCGCTGCATTAGAAACACCGAAAATAATAATCGTCGCAAGCTGCTGTACGACACCCGCTATTGAGTTTGCGGCTACTGGGTCACCTGCCGAATAGGTAATATGTCCAAGTATAGCCG
>JAVBPL010000087.1:0-13095 GCA_031549645.1 Ruminiclostridium sp.
CAAAACTTAAAGCTTTCCCCCTCTTGTTGGTTTGGACAATAAGAGGGGGGTAGTTTTTTTATTAATAAACTTCAGTTCCTTGATAATAATATTGTAAAATCTGCTTGTAGTTATAACCCTCGTATTTTGCGAGGATATTTGCGCCGTGCTGACTTAGCCCTACACCGTGACCGTAACCGTAGGTCGTGAAGGTGAACATATCCTTTGTCGCATCGTAAGACAGCTTAAAAGCGGTGGAGCGTAAATCCTTCGTGCCTATTACCTTCTCACGCAGGGTGCGTCCAGTTAGCTTAGTTTCGACACCATTAATGGTGTACGCTTTTTTTCCACCGATTGTGATGTCTCCTACGAAAACCTCGTCTGTATGGTTTAAAATCTTAATCCAGGTGGAAGGGTCGCCGTCGGGATTTATACCTGTTTTGCCGACTATTAGAGCTAGTAGCTCGTTTGAGGTGAAGTTCTTCTGTATACCATAATTCACGTCATAACGCTCGTCAAGCGGACATTCACGACATCTGAGATACGGATAATCAACTCCCCAGACGTTCACCGAGGAAGCGGTATAGCCTGCCGAGGAGGCGTAATATGTAGCCTGTATAATCTTGCCGTCATAATAAACCGCCTGTCCGATAACCTCCTTAACACAGTTCATCACTCGTTCTGAGGCAACGCTTGCGAGGACTACGTTTGCGGCGGCTCCATTGTCGTTATACATCTTAATATATGTATAGGCGGCGACTGCCTGTGCCTTAATGGCTTCAAGCTCGAAGGAGCTGCCTATTTCATTCTGGACTACTCTTGCTACTATATTTGTCGCGGTATCTGTAACATTTACGCCGCTGTTTGAGACAGTAATCTTTTGGCCACCTAATTCCGAGTTGTTTGCTATGCTTTGCGTTGTTGAGGCTGCTGTTTCGTTATCATCGTCCTCGTCCTCAAGAAGCTCATCATTAGTGGTCGTCGTTGTGGGTGCTGGGGTTGTTGTAGTAGCGGCAGTGGTAGTTGTCGTGGTGGTGGTAGGTTCGGGTGTTGTAGCTTCGGTTTGGGTTGTGGTCGGTTCGGTTTCTGAGGTGATTTTTGTGGTTTCGGAGTCCGACACGCTTTCAGAAACGGCACCAAAATAATATGGTGCCGTGGTTTGCGCCGGATAATCGGCGAAGCCAGGCTTCGGATAATTCGAAGCATTTATGCTGGTTTCGTATTTTGTGATTGGTGGGGGGTAAAGTGTCTCGGACCCCGCACCCCTTGTGATTGCTTCGGTATTTACTTCCTCGGAAACGGGCAAATCGGGATTGGTTATAGGAGCGGTTTCAGGGCTTATTACCTCGGAGCCCTCGACAATCCCGACAATCCCGAAAAGCCATATATAAAGCGATAATGATAATAATGCAACTATGGATTTTACTAAAGATGAGGTTGTCAAAAGAGGTCTCCTTTCTTTATACATACGGGCGAACACTGTTCGCCCTTGCAATATGAAAATTATCCTTCGAAATCCTTGATATAAGATAAATCCCAGCTTCTTCCCGCCCAGCCGTTCGGGGAGAAGGTCTGATAATATGCATCAAACATTTTTCTCTTAACCTGCTTGTCGCTGTTATTGCCGCGGTTGTCTATGAACTTTGTGGTATCAACCTTAGGATTTTCGTTCTCACGGACACGTCTTGCCATTATGACTAGACGCATATCCTCCATGAAAACAGAGAAGTCACAGGTAGAGAGCGTTAAAAGCTCATCGCCGTACTCTAAATCAACACCCGTGTAATAATAGCTTCTGTCGAGAGCTTCGGCAACATAATTATCAAATTCGGTCTTTGACTCGAAATATACGGTTTGCCAGTATGGGAAAACCTCGCCGTAATTTTCATTTGCATTGAGTAAGAAAACTGAGAAAATTTTATAGGTGCCTCTTTCGTAAAGCGTGTCGAACTCAATCGTTGGGTGCTGTTCGAGAAACTCCATATCGTCACGAAAATATTTAAGCGGCTGGAAAAAGTATTTTGTGAGAAGGTTATGCCCGTAGATAATTGTATTGTGCGGACGTTCGGTGGGTGTAAATACCCCCTCAAAATCGGTGAAAATCGTTCCGTTTGTGGTTGGCACCTTATCGAAATTATGGTTTAAATAGTAATCATTGTCGTCTGACTGAAGCACGGGGTACTGTATAATCGGATAAATCGACACATAACCCACGAAATCTTCGTTCTGATTATAATATTCGAGATATTCGCCTATAATTTCGACTTCCTTTTCAGAATCTTCTGCGGAGTCAGTCGGTCTGATGTCGCCCAGATTAATCGTAATTCGGTCCTCGCCCATGTAGTCGTCCTTGAGCTTTTCCCACGCCTCTATCTCGGCTTTCATTCGTATATCACGGATAAAATAGAAATCAATCAGCGCAAAGGCTGCGTAAATTATTACTATAAGAGAAACCAAAAACACCATCTTGCGAACAACGTTCCCCATTGAATCGCCCTTCCATGGGAGAAGTCCGCTCAAAATTGCAACAATAACGTTTTGCTTTTTCTTTCTTCTCTTTGGCTTATTACTCTTAACTGTGGTTCCTGACGGACGTCTCCTGTCAAATTCGGGCATATTATTTTAACCTTCCTTTATTCTTCTGTTTCCGCAAGGAACTCGTCCAGTCCCTTAACAAGCGTAGTGTCCCAGTTTCTGCCTGCCCAGCTTATACCCAGATTGCGGTTGTACTTTGCAAAATATAAGGGGCTTGGGTTAATATAAGCGGCGCTGGTGTCAACTGTCGGGTCCTCACCCTCCCTTACACGCCTTGCGAATATTACAAAGCGGGAGTCTACATCTTTACCCATCGGGTAATAGCAGGTCGAAAGGGTTAGGATTTCATCGCCGTATTCTAAATCGACATCGGTGTAAAATACACTTCTATCCATAATATTCTGTGCAAAGTCATAAAATGCCGCCTTGTTCTTAAAGCTTCGCTTTTTGTAATATTCATAAACCTCACCGTTATTGTCGTCGGGGTCGGTGTTGATGAATATGCCGGCAAAAATTTTATAAGTACCCTCCTCGTAGATTGTGTCGAAGGTTACGGTTGGATGCTCTATGTAGTAATTAAGACTGCCGTATTTGCGGGGGAAATAATTTGTGATGCTTGCAAAATATGAGCCGTTCGAGATGTTGTGACCGTAAAGCACGGTGTTATTTGGCTTTGAGCCGTTCTTAAGCTTGATATGATAATCGGCAAAAATCGTACCGAATTTCGAATCCGCTTTTTCAAAATCACGGGTTAAATAATATTCATTGTCCTTAGTCTGGACTACGGGATAATCAAGGACAGTTCCATCGATTTTAACCCAGCCGACTAGGTGCTTGTTTATGTTATAAAATGCGACATACTTATCGAGGATTTCGGGTACCTCCTCTTTAATCTGCTCTACTGTTTCCACGTCTAGCGGAATGTTTCCTGTAAGCTCTATTTGCTCCTTCAGCTCTACTAGCTTTTCGTCGTGCTTGACTTGAATTTCTGCCGTACCAAAGTCCATGATGATTATAACGGCACAGGTGACGGCTGTTATAATCGAGATTATTAGTATTGTTTTACGTATTATTTCAAATACACTGTCACCCTTTGCTGGGATAATACCGCCTATAAATCTTTTTATAAACGATTTTTTGTTTCTGCTGTCGAATGCTGCCGTACCTTTTGAAATCTTTATTTCAGTGCTGTCGCTCCCAATATCCTTTTCGACTTCTATAAGCTCCTGTTCAGACATATTGAATTGCACCTTTCTTAGTTTTATTTTTTTCTATTTTCTTAACCATTGTAGCTTAGAAGATAGCTTGTGTCCCATACTCTGCCGTTCCAGTTTGTGCCTAGACGGTCGATTTGTCCTTGCCAGCGCAGCTCGGAGGTGTTGGAAATCGCTTTGTTTGTGTTAACCTCTGCACTTTCGCCGTCTCTGACTTTACGGGCAAAAACCACACAGCGGGTATCAACACTCTCACCATAAGGGTAGTGGCAGGTAGAAAGTGTTATTATATTGTCGCCATAGGTTAAGTCAACATCGGTGAAAAGAGCGCTTCTGTCCATTACTTCAAGAATAAACTCGTTAAAGCTGTCGGCATCGGGGAAGCTTAACTTATTTGTATAGTCGTAAACTTCACCGTATTTTTCCTGTGTGTTCATAAGAATACATGCGAAAACCTTCCAGGTGCCCTTTTCATAAAGCGTATCAAATAGGATAGTCGGGTTAGCTCTGTAAAAGTCCAAATCGTCTCCTACATAACGCTTCTTGTCGTAGCCGTTATAATACATCGAAATATTCGTAAAATATCCGCCTGTCATGAAGTTGTGCCCGTACATAATTGTGTTCGCAGACATACCCTCGGGGGTAAATTTATTCCTGTAATCAGCAAAAATCGCACCGCCGTCACTGTATTTATGCTCTGCTGTGTGCTTTAAATAATATTCATTGTCCTCACTCTGATAAACAGGGTAGTCAAGCACATAGCTTCCGTCTCTCTCGGCATCTCCGATACGAATATGTCCGACGAAATCGTTGTTTTCGGAATAAAGCTGGATAAACTCTGGAAGCATAGTTGGCTTTTCGGTTATAATTTTTTGAATTGCGGGGTCGTTGATATCCACTTGGGCACCTATTTTGCTGATGTGCTCCTTTGTTGCTAAATCACTTTTAAATTCATTTACCAGCTTAAACACAATATCCCCGCCGAAATATAGGAAAAACATCAGGGCAATAAGGAAAATAACCTTCCTTACTATCTCGAACATGGTGTCGCCCTTGATAGGGAAAAGTCCGTGTAAAAAACGTATGAATATATTCTGCTTCTTTCCGTTTTTATATACTGTTTGTTTTGATTTTCGGGTGTTGTAAGCAACTGCCATAAATATCAAATCCTTTTAATTTATTCTACTATATCCTTTACCAGAATAAGTGCCTGTCTTACGCTTTCAAGACGAATATATTTTCTCTTTTCGTCGTTGCTTGGGATTTTGTCGGCGTTTATTCTTAGCTGCAATTTTTTAATTTTCTCTCCGTAACAGCAGGCAAAATGGACGGTTCCTACGGGTTTTTCTGCACTTCCTCCGGTGGGACCTGCTATCCCCGTGGTTGATATGCCTATATCAGATTTTGCCGCCTTTACTGCACCTATTGCCATTTCGGCTGCGGTTTCACTTGATACCGCTCCGTATAGACGGAGGGTTTCTTCGCTTACTCCGAGCTTTTCGGTTTTTGCAATGTTTGCATAGGTGCATAAGCCTAGGTTAAAGACTGACGAGGCACCATTTACTCCCGTAATCGCTCCAGAAAGTAATCCTCCTGTACAGCTTTCCGCCGTCGAAATCGAGAGACCACGGTCACTAAGTAATTGTACTACATCACTTGCCAGCTTGTCAATATCTGTTTCCATATTGTAAATAAGTGTATTCATATTGTAATAATTATTGCCTTCTTTTAAAAATATTGGTAGTTAAAGACTAAAATCCTTTACAGTAATTTCAGCAAGTGCTCTTTGGAGCAGCGGTTCATAATCAAAGATGCCTTCTGCCCACTCAGCTTCCTTAATAGTGGGGCGGGTTTTCGGATGCTTAGGGGTGAACACCGTGCAGCAGTCCTCGTACGGTAAAATCGAGGTCTCAAAGGTATCGATTTTCCTCGAAATATCCGTTATCTCAATCTTATCCATTCCGACAACAGGACGGAAGACTGGGTATTCGGCTACTGCATCAGTGCAGTTTATCGCCATAAGTGTCTGGCTCGCGACCTGTCCTACACTCTCGCCGGTGACCAAACCATGATAGTTATTCTGCTCGCAGATTTTGTTTGCAATCTTTACCATTAATCTGCGCATAATTATAGTAAAATATTCCTCGGGGCAATGCTCGCGCAGCTTTTCCTGTATTTCGGTGAAGTTTACACAATAAAATCTGATGTCGCCGAGGTAACTCGTAAGCTTTTCGCAAAGTGCCTCGACCTTCATTAAGGCTCTTTCCGAGGTGTAGGGTGGGCTTTGGAAATGCACCATATCTACCCTAAGTCCTCTTTTTGCCATCATGTAAGCGGCAACAGGGCTGTCAATTCCACCCGAAAGCAGTGCAAGCACCTGTCCTGAGCTTCCGACTGGTATTCCTCCTGCACCTATTATGCGGTCGGTATTAAGGTAGGCTCCTTTGTCTCTGATTTCAATTCGTACAGTAACATCAGGCTTATGAACATCAACAGTCAGGTGAGGGTAGGCTTCGAGTATTTTACTGCCTAGCTCCCGCATAAGCTCGGGGGAGCTTAAAGGGAAGCTTTTGTCCGAACGCTTGGCTTCAACCTTAAAGGTCTTTGCCATTAAGAGCGAGCTTTTTAAATATGGTATTCCCTCGGAAATGATTTTTTCATAATCCTTTTCGATTATAAGCGAACGCTGAATTGCACCAATACCGAAAACAGTACTAAGCCTCTTTACCGCAAGGTCAAGGTCAACATTCTGGGTAATAGGCTTAATATAAAGCGTCGATTGCTGGTGACGAATTTCGAAGCTGCCCAAAACAGCAAGTCTTTTTTTTATATTTTTTACCAGAATATCCTCAAAAACTCTTTTATTAAGCCCTTTTAAAGCGATTTCGCCATATTTTGCCATTATTAATTCTGTCGTCATTGTCATTATTAATATTACCTATCTTTTAAATCTATTAACCGCTAGTTTCAATACTTCCATAAATTTTACCAGCTCGTCTGCCGTATTATCGGGTGAAAAGCTTACTCTGATACTGCTGTCGATATCATTGTCTTTAACCCCGAAATGGGTTAAAATATCGCTTTTTTTACCCCTTGAACAAGCAGAGCCGCTAGATACATATATATTATATTCTGCCAAAAAATGCAGTAAAATTTCACTTCTTATTCCTTTAACAGAAAAATTTACTATATTTGGTAAATTTTTACTATCAAATCTACTGTTTAAGCTTATATTAGAAACACCGATGTTGTCATTCAAAAGTTGCAAAAGCTTGTCTGACAAATTGCGGAAGTAATTAATGTCGTATTTGTACGCTTTAACCGCCGCTGCGAACGAGGTAATTAGCTCCACTGGCTCGGTTCCTGAGCGAAGCGCGTTTTGCTGTCCGCCGCCGTGAATAATCGGTTTTAAGCGTATACCCTTTTTAATGTAAAGCCCGCCGATCCCTTTAACTCCGTGGAGCTTGTGGGCGGAAATACTGATGGTGTCGCCTATTACGTCAGTTTTAAGAAAAGCCTGCACTGCATCAACATGGATAATGCATTTCGGATTTTTTGCTTTAATCTCGCGATATAAACGCGCGGTGTCTAGAATATAGCCTGTTTCGTTGTTAACGGCAATTACTGATACTATTATGGTTTCGTCATCAACGGCGTTTATTATACCCTGTTCAAAGTCGGGATTATCCCTTGGGGAAATACGTATTATTTCTGCATCGATTGCATCAAGTGTTTTTGACACACTAGGGTGCTCGGTTGCCGTGGTTATTATTTTATTACCGTTTCTTTTGTAGGTATTATATAAGCCGAAGAGAGCCAGATTATTGCTTTCTGTGGCGGAGGAAGTAAAAATAAGATTTCCGTCATTGTCGCCTAGTAAATTAAGTATATCCTTTTTAGCTTGCGTAATGGCTTTTTCTGCGTTTATACCTAAGGTGTGGAGCGAAGAGGCGTTACCCCATACAGAATTATTAAATGTCTCTATTGCCTCTTTACAAGGCTTAGTTGTGGCTGCGTTGTCGAAATATATCATTTTTTCACCATAAGCTTTGAATTTTAATCAACTTACAGTATATCATATTTTTATGAAAAATAAAATAGTATATTTTCATTTTATTGTGTAAAAATAATGAAAAGTAACAATGTAGAAACGAGGATATGTATGTACAGAATTTCAAAAAGAGGGATTGTTAGGTGGATTACTATACCGCTGGCTGTTATAATTACACTAGCTGCTCTGCTTATGATAAATTATAATGCGGCGACTAAAGCGAAGCAGCAGCTTGAATACGGGTATTTAAGAGCAGTGCAGGATTTATCAGCCAGTCTCGAGGAGATAAAAACCACACTCAATAAGGGCATGTACACCACGTCGCCCGTGACCATGAACGACCTGTCTGGGAGGCTCTGGAATGCGTCCTCGGCAGCAAAGGTTTCAATGTCACAGCTTCCTATCAGCGACTTTAATCTGTCGTCCACTTACAAATTTTTATCGCAGGTGGGGGACTATTCAAAGGCTATTGCTAAGAAGTTCGGCGATGGCGAGCCTATAAGCGACGAGGATAAGGATAATATCTTAAAGCTGTACGATTTTGCTGAGTCTGTTTCTAATCAGATGTGGGCGGTAGAAAATCAAATACAGGGCGGTTATCTGACCTTCGAAAAGGTAGTCGAAATCGCAGACAATTCGGCTCAGAGTGATATAAATCCAGGGAGTATAACTGACGGCTTTAAAGATGTAGAGGAGGGCTTTGACGGATTTCCGACGTTGATTTATGACGGACCGTTTTCCGACCACATTATGCAGAAAAGCTCTGAGATGTTAAAAAATCTCGAAAATGTTGATGAAACCAAGGCTCACGATACCGCTTACAAGGCATCGGGCATAAGCGGGCTTACTCTAACCACTGAGGAAAGCGGAAAAATGCCTTCCTATGTATTTAAGGACGGCAGTGCAACAGTAGGGGTTACTAAGGCGGGAGGCTTGTTAAGCTATATCCTTAATTACAGGCTTATTGAAGATGAAAAAGTCACAGTTGAGCAGTGTGTAAAGCTTGCAAAAAAATTCCTGTCGGATTTAGGTATTACCGAGGTTACGAACACTTATTATGAGACAAGCTATGGTATGTGTATAATAAACTTTGCCGCTGTCGAGAATGATGTCGTAATGTACACCGACCTCATAAAAGTCGGAGTGGCTATGGATAACGGCGAGATTTTAACCTATGATGCCCGAGGTTATATTAATAACCACATCGAAAGACACCCAGCCGAGCCTGCTATAAAAAGAGACGAGGCATTGAGAAGTGTGTCGGAAAATCTAAAAGCTGAAAAATCACAGCTTGCGATAATTCCGTCGTCGGGACTTAACGAAAAGTACTGCTATGAGTTCAAGTGTCGCACAGACAGCGGGCAGCAGGTGCTAGTCTATATCAACGCAAACACGGGCAAAGAGGAGCAGATCTTGCTTCTTCAAATAAACGAATTTGGTATGCTGACTGTATAAAAATAAATAATAAAAATTGTAGGAGACGGTTGTCTCGGTCGCCCGAAACCATGCGATTAACGTAGGCTTCGGGGCGTCTAGGAAGCCGCCCCCTACTTTTTATTATGCCATCACAGACCTTAATTATTTGTTAACTTTATTTTAGGCAGCTTATCGGGTGCCTTATATGAAAGCCAGATTTTTGCTTCCTCGCTGCCGAGTGCCGATGCCTTGTTCATAAGCAGAAGCACGTCCTTTTCGGAGTCGAGGCTCTCGGTCAAGAAGGTTTTAGCAAGCATATAAGCCGCACGGGCGTTGCCGTCGTTCATGGCAGCTTCGTAATATCTGCGGGCTTTGGCTATACTTAAATACGGGAGATTTAAAAAATAATAAAAATCCCCTAAAAACATATTTGCAAGCGGAGAACCGTAAGCTGACGCTTTTTCCAGTCTGCCGAAAAGTTCCTTACATTCATCAGCTCTGCCCGTGAGGTCATCGACCCTGTAACACTCAAGAAAATCAAACACTGCCGAATAATAAAGCACCAGTGACGCATACAGCTTGTCGTCCTTATCGCTCGTGATGTTAAGACATTCGAGGACTTCCTTATATAAATCCCTTGCCAGCTTGTTATTGGTAAGGCTCTTGTTGTAAGATGAACGGATAACCGATTTTGCCCAGTATACCAAAATCCAACGTTCGGTGAAGCGTACTCTAATCTTTTCGAGATTGATTCTTGCCGCTTCGTATTCACCCTTTTCGAATAATAAGCGCCCTGCGTTCATTCTGCCAAAATCGTTATCAAGCTCGGCGGCGCCCATATACCATGTCAACGCATTGTCAAGATTGGCGGGCAAACCGAAACGCCCAGCCTCAATCTCTGCTCCGTAGTTGTTCATCGCAATCGGATAATTCGCTTTAGCGGAGAGTGAAAGGTAGCCAAAACGATAATCGGGGTTGCTTGTTTTTATCGAAAGATTATAATAAAACCAACCGTAGTTGAAAACTGCATCGTTATAATTCTGATTATAAAGTGAATTAAAGCTGTCAATAATTCCTGCTTCATCGAGGGGGTTCAGCTTCTCGTTATGGTTTAAGAAATTTGTTATTTTGTTCCATTCGTAAGCAAGCTTCTGAACACGGGTTTGCTCGGCAACCTCGTTTCTTATCCTCTCGAGCTCCTGTATTCTATGCTCCTCATTTGCCTTGGCAATTCGTTCAGCCTCTTCACGGCAACGTTGTTCAATTTCCTCCATTTCGGCTTGCTCGCGCCGTCTCTCCTGCATTAGGGCTTCCTTTTCACGGAGCCTGCGTTCTCTCATCATCTGCTCGTGCGCGGTTTGTTCCCTCATGGAAAGTGATGCTACTCTCTTACGCTCCTCCACCCTGCTGCTAATGAATTTATCAAAATGGGCATCATCAGGGTTTCTGTAGCCGACTGGATAATATAGTTTTACGAAATCCTTTATATCCCCATCGGTTACACCCTTATCTATGTACTTATTTTTACCTGCAAAACCCAGACAGCGTGTTATTTGAGATATGGTACGGCTGTCCTTTGTGCCGTTAAATATAGCTGCCGCTACCTCGTTCATGCTGCGTTCGGTTAAAAGATATAAACAGAGTATGCTTTGTACTTCGTCAAGGCTAAAGCTTGCAAAGGCTCTATATTCTTCCTCGCTAGGCATAGTCCAGCCGTTTTGCGCCATACAAATCACACTCCCTCGGTTATTTTTAATTAATCATAAACTATGTCGCCTGTTTTAAGCAGCTTACCAAGCTTTATAACCGTACCCTTTTCGTACTTGCCGAAAAGCATTGATTTTTCACCGTCGGCGAAGCGGTACTGTATTCCATTGCCTTGCGGATTGCTGATGCTTCCGCTTTCGACACAAAGCAAATTGCCGTTCATAGCCATCACCGTGAAGCCCGTTTGGTTATATGTAATGCTCGTTAAGCCGTCGCCGTCACATTCGTAATGTATAGCCTTTTGGAGAACCCCATCCTGATACTGGCAGAACGATATTGTGGATAATCCAGTTTCGGTGTTGTTATTCCATTCTATAATGCTGCCGTTTTTGTTTTCTAGGTCAGCAGTTTTGCCGATTTTATAACGGCCGTCCTCGATGGTTACCGTGTAGTTGGAATTTTTTACGCTGAAATTCGTCTGCTTATAATTCCCTATGACGGCATATTTTGAAAAAACGTCGCCTACATATTCCGAAAGCTCAAATATATCGCCGCTCACCTTTAAGCAAAGCCCGTTAAGTGAATTGTTCTTCCTAAAGCCTATATAAACGTCACCGCCCACGGTTTCAATGCCAAAGCCCGTTTTATTGCCTCCTGAGGCTTCGCCTATATAAGTAATTCTGTCGTCTCTTATGATTGAACCTATGCCCTTGATTTTGCCTTTTGAGAACTGTCCTACATAATCATAGCCTGTCGCAAAAATTCGCCCTAAACCACTAGGTTCAGTTTTGCCTTGGCCTCCGTAGAAGCCTATTTCGTTTTCATATGAATATAGCGTAAGGTCGGTGTTTTTGTCCCCTACAATGGTGCTGTTGTTCAGAAAATAAATAGGCAGTAAAATTACCAGCGAAAGAAAAGCCGCCACCGCACATATCCTCACGATAATGGGTGCAATACTTGTTTTTTTCTTTGTTTTTGAGGTTAGCTCCTTTTTCCTTTGGCTTAGAGTTGTCCTCTGAAATTCTGCTTCCTCGGTCTGCCTTTTGAAGTCCTTGAAATACTCGGTTGGCGAAACGTCGGCGAGGTCACTGCCACGATACTTTTCGACATAGCCGCTTAAGATAACATTCCAGTCTGAGCGTTCTACGATATAACGAAGTATGAACGCATTTTCGAGCTTGTCGTCGTTTGAAAGGAAAAGCCTGTACGACGATAGAATGATATGTATATCCATCTCGCCCGCATTAAAATCATGCGTGATTTTTTCAATCGGTATATGGTTGAATAAATACGCCACGATTATATTTACGTGCTGTTCTCTTGTATATCGGGATTTTATCGACCTGATATATTCACGAGTCATATATATGGTTCTTTCCTTTCTAGTTTATTTAAAAGAAATAGCTAGTCAAACAAAGGCTGCAGTTCAATCTAGGACCGCAGCCTTGTATGTAAAAATTCGATGTCGTTGAGCTAATTCGCCTATTCACCTATACTTATGGTTTCGGGGAAGATATTTACGCTCTCGTCCTTGCTTAAGAAGGTGGTGCTTACATAACCCTGTATAATCGCACCGTCGTCAACTGTTATGGTTGAAGCACTTATATCGCCGAAGATAACGGCATCGCCCTTAAATTCAGCCTTGCCAGTAACATCAAGATTACCCTTTATTTTACCGTTTACCTTAGCATAGGTAGAAACAAGGTCGCCTATAAGAAGCGTGTCGCGTTCCATTATGACATTGCCCTTTAAGCGGATATTGCCTTGTATTTGTGAGCTGTGCATTTCGGCGTTGTTGCAAATTAAGTTTCCGACAACCTTACCGTTCAGGTCGATGTTTTTGGTGGTTTCGATGTCACCCTTGATGTCGCCGTCTATTGTCATGTTAGCAAATGAACGTATATTTCCGTCTACTACCGTGTTCTTTGAGATAACGGTGATTTCCTCCTCACTGTACGAAGGGCGCATTACAGAGGTGGGTGCTGACTGGAAGTTTGGAGCTGCTGCGGCACCTGCATTAAAGAAGGGGTTTGCTGCCTGCGGTATATCTTGAGTGAAGCCATATCCCCCAAAGCTCTGTGTGCTCTGGTTTTGTGGAGGCGGTGTCTGCGTCGCTCCTGACATAGCCTGATTTAAAGGTGATTGGTATGTTTGCTGCGGCTCGTGGTATGTCGGCTGGGGAGACTGATACTG
>JAVBPL010000042.1:0-17135 GCA_031549645.1 Ruminiclostridium sp.
CGAGAAGGATTATATGTATGTTATGCCCTACGACTTCTAATCTGAGTATCATGTGAGAAAATAAGGATTTCACGGTACATCACACCGTTATGTTTCAATGAAGCTTGCCAAGCACTTAGGTAAGGACATCAAGGACTTAAAAATAGTATCCTGCCATTTAGGAAACGGCTCATCGATTACCGCAATCAACGGCGGTTGTTCAGTCGATACCTCCATGGGTTTCACACCTCTTGACGGTATCTTAATGGGTACTCGTTCGGGTGCAGTTGACCCCTCCGCTGTTACTTATATAATGAAAAAGAAGGGCTTCACTCCCTCACAAATGGACGATTATCTCAATAAAAAATCGGGACTTTTAGGGCTCGGCGGCTTTAGTGATAACAGGGAAATCACCGAGGCGGTTAAATGCGGAGACAAGCAGGCTATTCTCGCAAGCGAAATTTTAAGATACGGAATAAGAAAATATATTGGCTCCTATATAGCCGTAATGAATGGTATTGATGCAGTTATATTTACAGGCGGCATCGGCGAAAATGCGTCTGATGTAAGATGCGATGTTTGCTGTAATATGGATTTCCTCGGTATCAAAATTGACGTTGAAAAGAACAAATCAGTAAGAGGAACACTGGATAAGGTTTCCGCTGAGGATAGCAGAGTTGACGTTTGGGTTGTACCCACAAACGAGGAGCTTCTAATTGCGAGAGATACAATGGAGCTGTTTGATTTAAAATAAGTTAATATTTAAGGGTGTATCGATTGGTACACCCTTATTTTTCGCTATTTTTACCCACGACCGCCCCTTGTGCGCTTTATAAAGGCTTCCATCTGGGCAAGTCCTAAAGAGTCTACCTCATTGTTTAAGAGGCTTCGCCTAGCGTTGTTTTGCTTCTCGAGCTCTTTTGCCTTTTCGGCGGCTCTTTGCTCATATTTTTTTATATAATTCTCGGCAATTGACATTCTTTCGGGATAGATTTCTTTATAATTATCATATAAGTCGAAGAAATAATCCTTAACCTTTTCGTCGGTTATATTCGCTATTCTGTCTATTAAGTATTTGTGTGTTGCGGTTAAATCTGGGTTCTTAAGGATTGAAATTGCAAAATCAATAAATTTATCGTAATTAATATATTGCAAATAATTGCAGGCGATAACTACGCTGTTGTAATAGTTGTTGTTTATAATAATTTCGCCATTGTGGGAGATTTCGCCGCTTAATAATGCTTCAAGCTGTTCGTCGGAGAGCGAAGTAACCGCTTGAGCTGATTCCAGCATTGCGGTATCGGGAAGGAGCTCAGTTTTTTGATACACCTCGAGCGGTAAATTTCGTTTGCTGAGCACCCTTAAGGTTCGGGTGGATTTAGCTTTAAGTATCTCAAAATTTACAGGCTTTATGCTGCGCCTTGTCATAAGAAATGTATCTATTGTTGTTTCGGGCATTGCGCTGAGCGGTATTTTAACAAATGGGCAGGAGAGGGCAATCGGTCTTGGAATTCTGCCAAGCTCAACTGCTCGTTCAACAGGTTCATACATTATATCTCTGAGCGGCTCAATTACTATGCAGTTAAAATCGGTGTTTTCGAGGAGACACGCTGTTGCGGTGTGATGCCCCGAAAGAAGCACCGAGAACATTCCAGAAAGGTGATAAGCTACACCGCCGAACTTTTTTCCTATTTTAATATTTTCTCTCGTTGTTCTTATTTTCGATTCGGAAAAATCGGAGATATTCTCGCTCGGTACAAGAAAACAAGGTGCATAGTTATTATCTGCTCCCATTACAGAATTTTGTTCTGCGGTTCCTAGCACCTCATGCCTTGTAAGATAGGCATTCCAGAAGTAATTTCCCGAGCCGTCACTTGGTATCATTTTTGAGGTGTGAACCACATATAAGCCGTCAGTAAGCATTTCGAGAACGGGCTGAACAGATTTTACGAGACCTTGCTCATAGGTAAAATAATTGTCTTTAGCGACAGCCAGGCGATTTCGTACACTATCGTCGCAGTCGTTAATATTTCCGATTTGCGAAATAAGCTTATTAAGCGAACGATCCTTTTTATTCGGGTGAAGCATCGAGACAATAGGCTCATCACCGACAAAGAAAATCTCAAAGGAGGGCTGTCTATCATTATTAGTGGGCATTCTGCCGCCTATTGCGGTGGTGCCTATATTGTTGAATGCGCTAGAGACATCGACGAGAATAAATTCACGCTCGCCTACTGTCATTATGGTTGAATTAATAATTGGATTCATAATAAGCTTACCTCCTTTTTTATTTTTGCTGTAAACGAGAAGCTATAAAGTTCGATAAATCTCGTTGAATGTCCTTGGAGAACAATCTTTTCGGCAGCCAGAAAACTGCTTTTTTATTCTTAAAGATTATGTAGACATAATTTGTTTCAACGAAATAAGCGGCTTCGCTCCATGATATCAAATCCGAGCCTGTATAAACACAGCTCTCTACTGCCGCAAAGCCCTCATCACACAGCACAAAGGTTATTTCCTGAAGAAGTGAAGGGTCAAGCTTGAGTAGGCTTGCATAAATATACTTTGCAATAATTGAGCTTACGAGATAAATCATCATTATCGCAATAACCCCTGTAAAAATAGAAATCGGCAGAAAATACCAAAGGTTATCCTCAAAATTTCCTATTGTTACACATAAAAAGATAAAGGTCGCAACAATAACAAGAATACCGATTAATCTAAAAATAAAGTTTAAGCGTGTATTAGTTAACGTGACATTGCTGTATGCTATTTCACGTTCGTTGTAAATACCCCTTGCTGCAAAGGCGTTGGAGGGAGTTTCACAAACCATAAAATAATTCTTCGCAGGTAAAATTCGGTCGGTGTGCCGAAAGCTGATATGAGGATATACTGAAATCATTCCTTCAACAATAGCCCTGATGCGTAAAAACCGAAGTGTGTCGGGTATTTGGTCCTTTGGCAGTTTATAAGTAGCATCGTTTGTTGTAAAAATGAATTCTCTTTTCGTCTCGGTTACAGAAACCAGCTCTGACCAGTTATATATACGGGGTGTCGTCTCACCCTTTAAATAAACGGAGAAAAAATCACCGAAAACAAAGGTCTGACCGATACTGTGAACGGGAACCTTGACGCTGGGTATTGATTCAAAAGACATAGCAAAACCATCCCTTTTTCATATATTAAGCACACAAATGCATAAACCTTTTTATATTATAGCACATATTCCCAAAAAAATAAATACCTATTGAAAAAATATAATTTTTAGTATATAATAAATTCATATATTTGAAAGGAACATTATAAATGGCAGACAATAAGAAGCTTGTAACGGAAATAACCTCAAGAGATGTAGATTTCGCAAAATGGTATACAGATATAGTTAAAAAGGCCGATTTAATCGATTATTCAGGTGTTAAGGGCTGTATGATTATCAGACCTTACGGTTATGCAATTTGGGAGAACATCCAAAGACTGCTCGATAAACGTTTTAAGGATACAGGACACGAGAATGTTTATATGCCGATGTTTATACCCGAAAGCCTCTTGAATAAAGAAAAGGACCATGTAGAGGGCTTTGCGCCTGAGGTTGCGTGGGTTACTCATGGCGGCAGCGAGCCTTTACAGGAACGCCTTTGTGTCAGACCTACCTCTGAGACGCTTTTTTGTGAACATTATTCGCAGATTGTGCAGTCACACCGTGACTTACCAAAGCTGTATAATCAGTGGTGCTCGGTTGTACGCTGGGAAAAGACTACCAGACCGTTTTTACGTTCCCGTGAATTTTTATGGCAGGAGGGGCATACCGCCCATGCTACTCCCGAGGAAGCAATCGAAGAAACTACGAGAATGTTAAATGTTTACGCCGACTTCTGCGAAGAAGATTTGAATATGCCAGTTATTATGGGACAGAAAACCGAGAGCGACAAGTTCGCTGGTGCGGTTGATACCTACTGTATCGAAGCCATGATGCACGACGGAAAAGCACTTCAGGCGGGAACCTCGCATTATTTCGGTGACGGCTTTGCAAAAGCGTTTGATATAACTTATACCAGCAAGGAAAACAAGCTCGAATATGTACACCAAACCTCGTGGGGTGTAAGCACAAGGCTTATTGGCGGGCTTATTATGTCGCATGGAGACGATAACGGCTTGGTGTTGCCGCCAAATATCGCACCAATTCAAATTGTGATAATACCCGTTGCACAGCATAAAGAAGGAGTGCTTGAAAAAGCCGCTGAGCTTAAGGAAACACTTACTAATGCAGGCTTTAGGGTTAAGCTCGACGACACCGATAACAGTGCTGGCTGGAAATTCGCTGAATACGAAATGAAGGGTGTGCCGCTCAGAATAGAGATAGGTCCTAAGGACATTGAGCAAGGTCAGTGTGTCGTCGTAAGACGCGACAATAGAGAAAAAAGCTTTGTAAAGCTTGATAATATCGCCGAGGAAGCGAAGCTTCTAATAACTGCGCTTGGCAAAGCGATTTACCAAAAATCACTCGACAATATCGGCGCAAGAACATATAAATGTACCTCACTTGATGAAATCACCGAAAGCCTAAAAACACACGGCGACGGCTTTGTAAAAGCGATGTGGTGCGGTGACGAGAAGTGCGAGGAAACGGTTAAGGAAAAAACTGGCGTCGGCTCCCGCTGTATTCCATTTGAGCAGGAAATCATCTCTGACAAGTGCGTTTGCTGTGGAGAGCCAGCGCAAAAAATGGTTTACTGGGGAATTGCATATTAATGATAAATGAGTATCTATGCCAAGAACAGCTTGAGAAGCTATGTAATGAGCTTGAAATGCCTCATGAAGCTACTGTTCTGGTTATTAAGTATTCACATATGGATTTTTCACCGATTAATAACTATTTTATGGAGCTATTTGATATTAATAATGGTGAAAATTCGGTAAAATCAATTGAAAGCTTTTGCGGCAGTGATAATGACGGTATAAAAGCTTTGACTGTTTATCTTTCTGCCGCAATCCGAGCAAAAGGGTTGTATGTCAATAAGGGGATAAATGAAAAGATATATATAGATACTATGAAAATTTTTACAAGATTTGTTAACGAGCATTTTGCTTCATTTGGAAGATATGGTTTTGACCGAGGCTGGTGGATTTATCGAATTCTCTCTTTATCATTATTCAGAATAGGTGCACTAGAATACGAAATGAAGGTGCTGGACGAAGAAAGGTGCGGATTTAAAGAGGGGACAGCAGCCTTATCTGTACATATACCGTCAGATGCAGTTATGACAAGGAAAAATCTTGATAATTCATATAAGGAAGCAAACGATTTTTTCAGTAAATATTTTCCCCATCATAAATATGAGCTTGCTTATTGTAATACATGGTTGCTTGCCCCTGTATTGAGTGAAATTTTATCTTTAAAATCAAAAATCCTCCTGTTTAGGGAGGATTATGATATAGTAAGTGTCGATTACGAAAATAACGATTATCTAAATTGGGTTTTCAAAAAAAATCCTAATACTTTTACAGAGTACAATTTACTTCCCGAAAATACTTCACTTGAACGTGGATTAAAAGCTCATGTCTTGAGTGGCGAGAAAGTAGGTATTGCACTGGGTATATTAAGAAAGCTTATATAGCTTTGCTCCATGTGAGGGGATTGCTATTTTTAAGATTTCTGAAACAACAATTTCAGACTTATCCCAAATATTCAGAGCGTTCATTTTGTCGGTGATACCACATTCGGTAAGATTTACTGTTATATTCTTTTCGCTATCGTCGGCATTGAAAATCGCAAGATAACGGATATTATCAGGGGCTGAAGCTATCCAAACGATTTCCTCTTTTCCTGCTTCTCCTCGTCTGTACACCTGATGTGCGGAGTGCGACTGACTTAAAAGAGCTAATAATTCGTTATTTGTCAGCAAGGAAAGTGTAAAGTCATCGAATTTTGTCATCTCGCCGCCAATCATAAGCGGTGAACGCATCATACACCATAATGTCATCATGGTTATTTGCTCATCTTTTGTGAACTTCGTCCATGCGTTAGTGTCGTAATCTTGTATAATCGCACCGATAGGCAGCATATCTGCATCAGGCCAGTGACCAGGCATTGAGTGGGTGCACCATTTTTCCGCACGGGAAAACATATCATAAAGCAGCTCCCACTTATCCCAGAAATCGTCAGTGATACGCCACATGTTAACGTACTGCTTGAGATGCTCGGCTTTTTCGAGAGGGGTAGGGCCAGGGGAAATACTTAACACCATCTCACGTCCCGATTTGTCGATTGCTTTTTTAATAAGCTCAATTTCACCCCACGCATAATGGTTTGCGATATCGTCAACCTTGACGAAATCCACTCCCCAGTCGGCATATAATTCGAACAAGCTATCGTAATAAGCATCGGCGCCCTCTGCGTTAGCATCAACCCCATACATATCGGGATTCCAGTTGCAAATAGAATTAGGCATCGCAATTTGTCTTGCAGTTAGACTGGTACCAAGGATTTTAGTGTTTTGATGAGCCGCCTGTCTCGGTATACCTCTGAGAATATGTATACCAAATTTTAAGCCAAGAGAATGGATATAATCAGATAAAGGCTTAAAGCCTGCACCATTTTTTGCGGAGGGAAAACGGTTTTCAGCAGGGAGAAGCCTTGAATATTCATCCATAACTAAGTCGGCAAATCTTACATATTCATGATTTGTGGCTGTCGGCTGAAACCACTGTATATCCACGACAACATATTCCCAGCCGTATTCTTTTAAATTTTTTGCCATATATTCGGCGTTTTTTCGAACAGTGGCCTCGTCAACTGCTGCACCGTAGCAGTCCCAGCTATTCCAGCCCATGGGCGGTGTTTGTGCAATCATAGTTTTCACCATTTCTTTCATTTGATTTGCCTATATTATACATGAAAGTTGGCTACTTGTAAAGGGCTAAACGTTAATTTTAATACTACCCGAAACTACATCAGCACTTAAAACATTTACAGGATTTGCACCCACCTTGCCGAGGGTGTTTTTTTTCGATTTGTCATACATATAATCGAAATTCGTTTTAATCGTTCCCGACGAACAGCTGCCTTTAAAAATAAACTCCGCATCTCGAACCTTGTTTATTTTTATAGTTCCTGAGGTTGCCTTAAGATCGAGGTCGCCGTTAAGCTTTACCTCGTCAAGCTTAATGCCGCCAGAGGTAAGCTTAAAGCTGCCGCTTCCATTAAATTCGCCGAGGTGCAGATTTCCAGATGAAATATAGGTTTGCATCATGCCGGTAACATTATCTATTCTTAGGCTACCTGAGGTAATATCAAGCTTTCCAGTTCCGTTAAGGGATACCATTTTTATATTTCCTGACTTGATATCGATGTCGTAAAGCCCACTTTCAAAGCAACCTGCTTTTAAATTACCGCTGGTAACATATAAATTAAACTTTTTGAAAGCAAAGCTTCCGTCAAAATCGGTATTTCCAGAAAACTGTTTTAGCTTAAAGTCCTCTTGATATTTTACAGGCAGCTTTACCTCAAGATATTCGCTGAAGGTATAGAATGGAATAAGCATCATCAGACGCTTTTCTTCTTTTATTATTAAGCTTTTACCGAGTTTCTCCACTGTTATTTTCGAATGGGGAGTGTTACTGGTTTTGCTGAGTAGCTCGATTATGATTTCGTCGCCATCGTATGCAGTGACGTTTAAGTTAAGAGAAAATAGCGATATATCTATATTATTAAAATCATTGTAGTTAAATCTATAAAGATTTTCGCCTTCAACCCTTGTAATATTATTTTCCGCTTTTAAATACTGCTCTATCTCTTTTGTATCGCCGATGCCCTCTATGACAGTATTTATGGCTTCATTTTCTGACATGCCGTCTTTGATTAAGTCCTTGTATTTTTCGTTCATGTTAAGAAGCATTTCTTCTTTTAGTTCTTCTGAGTCCTTGCTTTGCGGAATTCTTGCAAATACTCCGTCGAGATAATCCTTAATAGCGTTGTTCATATTATTCTCTCCCTTTTATAATAGTTTATCGAGTAGGCTCTTGGCTTCTTCCCACTCTTTTTTATTTTGCTTATACTGCTCTTTGCCCGCTTCGGTAATCTGATAATATCGCCGTCTTGCGCCTGTTTCCTCGTTTCCCCAGTATGAAGTAATCAAGCTCGCTTCCTCAAGTCTCCTAAAAGCGGAATAAAGCGTGGCTTCCTTAAGCTCATAGACACCGTTTGTTTTTAAGGAAACAGATTTATTAAGCTCATAGCCGTAGCTGTTTCCCTCTATCAGATGTGCTAGTATAATAGTATCTGTATGCCCTCGCAGCAGGTCTGATGTAATAGATATACTTGTCAAAATATCACCACCTCTGATATACATAATAACATATAATACTTCGTCTGTCAAGGTATATCGGTAAAAAAATTCCCACGCATTTAGCGAGGGATTTTTTGCTAAATTAATGTCCACCGAATAAGTAACTGTTCTGCTTATCGGTTAGCTTGTCTATTTTTACGCCCCAGTTTACAAGCTGCCGTTCTGCGACATTCCTATCAACTTCCTTTGGTACATTTACTATTTTTTCTGTAATTTTATCCTTGTTTTGCACTAAATAGAGTGCTGATAATGCTTGAATAGCAAATGACATATCCATGATTTCCGCAGGGTGTCCGTCTCCAGCCGCAAGGTTTACAAGGCGGCCTTCGGCTATAACGTATATCCAGTTATTATTTACAAGCTTGTAGCCCATTATGTTTTTACGTGCTATTCTTGTTTCAACTGCGATATCAGCAAGCTTTGCCACATCAACCTCAATGTCAAAATGACCTGCGTTACAGCAAATCGCACCGTTTTTCATGTTATAAAAATCCGCCTCGGTTACTACATCACAGCAGCCAGTTACTGTTACAAAGAAGTCGCCAACTTTAGCGGCTTCGTTCATAGTCATAACCTCAAAGCCGTCCATAATAGCTTCCATGGCTTTTATCGGGTCGATTTCGGTAACGATAACAGAAGCGCCGAGACCTTTCGCCCTCATTGCAACACCCTTGCCGCACCAGCCGTAGCCTGCGACTACGACCTTTTTGCTCGCTACTATCAGGTTAGTGGTGCGGTTTATTCCGTCCCATACAGATTGACCTGTACCGTATCTGTTATCGAACAAATGCTTACAATCAGCATCGTTTACCATAACCATAGGGAATTTCAGCTTACCCTCATTATTCATGGAGATAAGGCGGTTTATGCCTGTCGTTGTCTCCTCACAGCCTCCGATTACGTTTGGGATAAGCTGGGGATATTCATTATGAATAAGGTTTACAAGGTCGCCGCCGTCGTCTATTATGATATTGGGACCGATTTTAATAACCTCTGAAATATGGCGGTGGTATTCCTCCTCGGTTGCATCATACCACGCATAAACGTTTAAGCCCTCGTGAACTAAAGCTGCCGCAACATCGTCCTGTGTCGAAAGGGGATTGCTGCCTGTTATGTACATCTCTGCGCCGCCAGCGTGAAGAACCTTGCATAAATATGCGGTTTTAGCCTCCAGATGAACGGATAATGCTACCTTATATCCGCTAAAAGGCTTGGTTTTTTCAAACTCTGCCTTTAAATCACGCAGTAAGGGCATATTAGCTTCTACCCAGTCGATTTTGATTTTTCCGCTCTCCCAAAGGGAAAGATCTTTAATTTGGCTCATTTAATTACTTCCTCCGTTATATTTTCTTTTTAAGATTAATTAAAGTTTCGTTTGCTTTTCTGTAAATCTCGTTTTCGTCGATTTTTGTAAGCTTCTTATCTTGAAGCACGATTTCGCCGTCAATTATAACAGTATCAACCTCAGAGCCGTTTGCCGAATATACTAATGCGGCTAATAAATTATGCCGAGGGGTAAACTGCGGGTTGTTTAAGTCGAGTAACGATATATCGGCTTTTTTACCGACTTCGATTGAACCAGTATTAATGCCAGTAGCTAATGCACCGTTAATAGTTGCCATTTGGAATGTGGTGGCTGCGCTGACTATTTCGGGATTTGCGGTTATACCCTTGTGAATAAGCGAATTATAATTCATGTCGCTGAACATGTTTAGGCTGTTGTTGCTTGCCGCACCGTCTGTACCTAAGCAGACATTTACGCCGCTAACGAGGAGAGCAGGGATAGGGGCGAAGCCGTTCGCAAGCTTAAGATTGCTCTTTGGATTTGCGGCTACATTTACTTTCTTATCTGCCAGTATCATTATATCCTCCTCGGATAAATGCACACAGTGGGCGGCTATCGTATTGCTGTCGAATAGTCCTGTTTCGGCAATATATTTTACTGGAGACATTCCGTATTTTTCGTAGGCAGTTTCGACCTCGTTTTTGGTTTCGGAAACGTGAATATGTACCGAAACACCAAGCTTCTTCGCCGTTTCGGCACACAGCTCTAGATATTCACGGTCGGTAGTGTAAATCGCATGGGGAGCCACCATAAAGCTCATTCGAGGGTGGCTTCCGAAATTATCAATCTCGTATTTCAACTCATCAATACGTCGAAGCCCACTCTCGTCATTTTTACCGAAGCCTACAAGACCTCTCGTCAGTACACCGCGTATACCTATATCGTTTATTGCACGGGGGCAATCACCCTTGAACATGTGCATATCGACAAATGAAGTAGTACCTGTTTTGAGCATCTCGGTATAACCCAAAAGTGCACCCCAGTAAGCATCTTCGCCTGTCATTTGGTCCTCAAGCGGCATAACGCTCTTAAAGAGCCAATTTTCAAAGCTTAAATCATCAGCGAGGTTCCTGAAAATAGACATATAGGCGTGAGTGTGGCAATTGATTAAGCCCGGTAGCGCAAGCTTGTTCTCACCCGATATTACCTTTTCGGCAGTGAAGTCGTCTGGTTTATTTCCAACCCCAGCTATTTCGCTGCCCTTTATGTATATGCTTGTAGTCTCTGTTTTAAAGCCATCGTCGTCGGGAAGAATTGCAAGTACATCTCTAATTTCTATATTCATATTGATAACCATTTCCTTTTTTTACTTTAATAAGTATAGCATAAAGACAAATTAATTGCAATAAAATGCGCCTTTTTAGCTCATGAAAAATATGAACAAGCTGTTAATTTTTACTAATATTTCGCTAAATCTTGACAAAAAGCGACTTTGTGTGGTATTATAATATGCGTAAACAAGGTGCGAATGGCTCAAAGATGAATCATTCGCATTAGCTTTTTTTAGGATATATGAATAAAAACATTCATATTTCTATATAAACAATATATGAGGTTATGTATTTATGAATTTAACATTACTTATTGACGACGACCCCGAGATTGTAATGCTTAATATGAAATATCTGGAATCGAGAGGACATTCGGTAATGACCGCTGGTTCAGGTGCTGATGCACTTCGATGTATCGAAACTGCTGTTCCTGACTGCATTGTTCTCGATGTTCTGCTGCCCGATATATCTGGATTTGATTTATGCGGAGAAATACGCGCACGCTGTGACTCTCCCATTATCTTTCTAAGCTGCAAGGACGACGAGAATGATAAAATAAAGGGACTGCTTGCAGGCGGCGATGATTACATGACAAAGCCTTTTTCAATGCGGGAGCTCGAGGCTCGGATAATTGCACAAATCAGGAGAGTTGACCGTGTGCTTTTCGACCTTGATAACAAATCTATTATATATCGTTCAAAGAGTATTTCGTTATCTCAATCTGAGTTCGATTTATTCTTTATTCTGTATAAAAATAAAAATCAATCAATATCGTCCGCAGAGCTTTATGCCGCAATGAAGAACGGGCAGAAGGACGAAAGCAATACCGTTGCAGTTTATGTTCGTAGACTAAGGCGAAAATTTGAAGATTTTGATAAATCTTTTGGGGCAATCGAAACAGTGCGAAACGAGGGTTATAAGTGGGTTAGCGTATGAAGAAGGATATATTATTCATCGTACTGCTTGTGCTGTCGTGTGTTTATGTCCTTGTTTTTATTTGCCTGCCTGAAAATCAAATTTTTGGAAACGCTGTTAATGGTGTTCTTGATTTGCGGAATAAAAACCTGTCAAATAAATCCATTAAATTAAACGGTGAATGGCTTGTATCCATCGACGAGGGGGAGTCTGTATCTGTTAATTTTCCGCAGTCCCAAAGTGTATTATACGGTGCCGGCAATAGGGCGGTTTATAAGCTTACTATACTCACCGAAACCGACGATGACCTTGATATGTTTATCCCTGAAATAACTGACACCTGTGAGGTTATCATTAACGGTAAATCTGTTTTTAAAACCGAGCAGATTAGGACAGGCTTTGTATCCTTTACCCCAAGCGCAGGTATCAGCGTTATCGAAATAGTCAGCGAATATCGTTTCAACGTAAAAATCGGCATGAGAAACAGCCTCCCTAAAATATCTCTTTCGCCCTATTTAACCGATACAGGGGTTAAGCGGAGGTTAATTCTGGGCTTCGTTTTAGGCGAGTTTTTGATGATTGGATTTTATCATCTGCTGCTCTACATACATAGTCCTAAGGAAAAAATATATCTTGTCTTTTTTCTCATGTGCTTGTTTGAAGTCGGGCAGATGCTGTTTGAAACACATAGCTTGATTTCATGGGTTTTACCGCTTGATATTGAGGTATATTACCGTATTTATCTCACGATGATTTGCCTGCATGGTATCTTTATGTGCATATTTACGTCGTTCGCATTTGGGCTTAGTCATAGCAAAAGTGAAAAAATAGTTATAACCTTTATGTTTACTGCTGTTACTGTTTCGGTGCTTGTGCTTCCGCTGAGCTTTGCTATTGCATCTATTTTGCTGGGGTATCTTCCGATACTGATATTTGTGATTAAAATATTTGCTGGCGGAAAGCACCGCAACAATCGCCCCTTGCTATTATATCTTGTCAGCCTCTTGCTTTTCATGCTTAGCGGCGCAGTAAAGCTTTATATTGAGCTTCCGTATGATATTTATATGTTCCCGCTTGTGTGCGGTCTATTTATGATACTTTCGCAGTGTTATTTGCTGAGCCGAAATTATCTGAAAGCACTGCTCGATGTGGAAAATCTAAACCGAACTCTTGAAAATCAGGTCTTAGAACGCACTCGTGAGCTTATCACCGCTAACAAGGAGCTACAGGTTTCTCAAAATGCGATAAAAGAAATGATAGGTGATATTTCTCATGATTTGAAAACACCCTTAACCGTTTTAGGGCAATATCTGGAGCTGCTTGACGACGAAAATACGGACTTGAATGATGATGAAAAATCGGGCTATATCCATGTGGCATATAATAAAAATCTCAGTATGCAGCGCCTTATTCAAAATCTTTTCGAGGCGACACGAATTGAAACAGGACAGCTTCAATATAAGCTTGAGTGGCTACCTTTAGTGGATTTGTTAACTGATATTGAGGACAAGCACGGTAAATATTTACGCGACCGTGGCTTGAAATTTTCTATAAAAGGCGACTCTGAAACTCAGATAAGATTGGATATCCTTAAGTTTTGGAACGTTATCGATAATTTACTTTATAACGCTGCACGACATACACCCGAGGGTGGTGCGATTTCGATAACCACCAAAAGCGAAAACGGTAAATGTGAAATATATTTTTCTGACACTGGAGAGGGAATGGCTGAGGAACATCTGCCACATATTTTTGAAAGATTTTACAAGGTGTCTAAGGCTCGGAGCGAAAGCGGCGGAGACAGCGGAATAGGATTATATATAGCAAAAACTACGGTTGAGGGTATGGGTGGCTCGATTTCGGTTGAATCAGCTTTAAACATTGGTACCTGCTTTACCGTAACACTTGAAGCAAATACGATTTATAACATCGCCGATATATAAAGCTCATGAACAATTGGCGCATTTGGTTTGAGCAAAGCCTCTGCTGTCGGTTACAAGTTGGATATCCTCCTCAGGAAACAGTAACTGCACAGCAGATGGACTTTGCTAAAAGCATCATAGGTTAAGCAACGTTAATATCAAAAGTAAATATTTTGTTAACTCTATTGACAATATGAAAAAACCATATATAATTATGTATAGAAATATTAGTTATCTAAATATAAAATAGAAAGACAACGGAGGAAAAGGCAAATGAAGACAATAGGCGCAAGATTTACAGCTATCATGCTATGCGTGGTTTTGGCAGGCATAGCGGTAACGGCTGGTGTGGCAATAGCAATAACAGGTAATGTTATCACAAGCGAGTCTCTTACAAAGGTGCAGCGTGAAACCGAAAGCGAGGCACTAGGCATGAACACCTGGCTTAGTGTACAGGAAGCATATTTAACCACTCTTGCGACTACTCTCTCGGAGCTTAATGATTTTTCTGAGGCACAGCAAAAGGATATTTTCGAAGCACTCCTAAACAGCAATTCTGATGCCTTCGAGGTATATATGGGTTACCCAAATGGCTTTGCAACTACGGGTACTGGTAATATGTTCGACTATTCATGGTGGAGTGCGCCCGAACGTGGCTGGTATAAACTTGCGATGTCAGATACTAAAAAGACACATGTAACCTCGCCCTATACCGATGCGATTACAGGTGAGCTTTGTATTACTGTTTGCCGTGCAGTTTATAGTAACGGCGAGCATCTTGGTGTAGTTGCGGCAGATATTTTTCTCACAACTTTATATGACATGACACTTGCTGTAAGCCTTGATTCTAAGGGCTATGCAATGCTGCTTGATACTAACGGCGATGTACTTGTTCATCCAGACAAGGATTTCGGTCCCGAGGGTGAGGTTTTCCAGAACCTGACTGGGGTGATTTCGGGAGCCTACAAGAACCTCTGGGATAAAATTTCCTCCTCTGACGGAATATATAATTATAAAGATGCAAACGGCGTTACCCAGTATTACACCGCGGTAACACTCGGCGAAACAGGCTGGAAGGTAGTAACCGTACTGCCTGAAAGTGTAGTAACACAGCCTATCAGAACTGCAATCTTCATTGTTATACCAATAGCGGCAGCAATTCTTCTTTTAACCGCTGTTTTAATATTCATAATTACAAAAAGAGAAATTACCGTTCCAATCCGTATGCTGGTTTCGGCTGCTGATAAGCTTGCGGCAGGAAGCGTAAATATTTCTATACACAAAGAACGTGACGACGAAATAGGCAGCCTTACCGATGCCTTCAACAGGATTATCGAAAGCACAAAGATACAGGCAAATCTTATTGAAAATCTAGCAAACGGTGACTTAACCGTTAATATCGAGGTGCGAGGTGACGAGGATACAATCGGTAATTCGCTAACTAAAATGAGCAGTAGCCTTAACAAAACATTGTCCGATATTCAGTCAAGCATTGAGCAGGTTTCCACAGGCTCAAGGCAGATTGCCGATGGCTCACAGACGGTAGCGGCTGGCTCTGCTGAGCAGGCATCTTCGATTGAGCAGCTCACAGACGGAATAATAAGGCTTACTGACAGCATAGGTGTAAACGCCGACAGGGCAAAGCGTGCTGCTGATTTATCAGTTATGGTTAAGACCAACGCCGAGACTGGTAACACACAAATGGAGCAAATGCTGCTTGCTGTAAAGGAAATCAACGATGCAAGCAGAAGCATAGAAAAGGTTATCAAGGTCATTGAGGATATTGCATTCCAGACTAATATTCTAGCATTAAATGCTGCAGTTGAGGCAGCCCGTGCGGGCTCACACGGAAAGGGCTTCGCGGTAGTTGCCGAGGAGGTTCGTAATCTCGCCGCAAAGAGCGCAGAGGCCGCTAAGGATACGGGCGGACTGATTACAAACTCAATGGAAAAGGCAGTTCTGGGTGCAAAAATTGCAGAGGAAACCTCCGCAAGCCTACAAGGAATTGTCGAGGGAATAGCAGAGAGCACCGCAATAATCAGCGAAATCGCAGTCTCTGGTGATGAGCAGGCTGGCTCGGTCGGAAATATACATTCGGGTCTTACGAAGGTTTCAAATGTAGTTCAGATGAACAGTGCCTCGGCAGAAGAAAGCGCAGCTGCTTCTGAAGAAATGAGCGGTCAGGCGGAAGTGTTAAATGAATTGATTTCGCATTTTAAGGTTAAGTAGTAAATCTAGATTTAGTGTGAAAGGTAAACGATGAAAAGGCTCATTATACCCGTATTAATAATTTTGTTCATATTGACGGGCTGTGACGATAATAAATCAAAACCCGAAAATAATCAAAGGATTGAGAATATTACTTCAATTGCACAGCTTAGAGAGCCAGGGCGGAGAATTGGTGTACCTATAGGCTCAAAGGGAGATACAGTTCTACGAACAGAGTTTTTAAACGCAGAGCCTATTTACAGCAAGACACCAGCAGAAGGCTGTATTGCACTCTTAACAGGGAAGATTGATGCTTATCTTTACACGAGGAATGAGCTGACATATGCTATAAGCCTAAACCCTGACCTTTACCTTCTTGACGAGGTTGTCGCTCAATGCGAGCTTGCGATGGGATTAAGGATAGGGGAAGACGAGCTTTTAAAAAAGGTTAATACCGTTGTAGCTAAGTTTTACGAGAATGGTATACATGAGGAGATGTCTGAACGCTGGCTGACTGGGGATTTGAATGCAAGGATGCCAGAAATTGAGCAGCCTGCTGCCCCAGAGGGTAAAATTATAATCGGCATTTGCGACGAAAATCCGCCGACAGGATTTCTCGACGAGAACAGAAATCCGACGGGCTTTGACATTGAGTATGCGATTAGGCTTGCGAAAGAGCTTAATATGGAATATGAGTTTACCTCTATGATTTGGGATGCGCTGATACCATCACTTAAATCTGGGAAGGTTGACCTAATTATTGCCAATCTTACAGTCACGGAGGAACGTAAGGAGGCAATAGCTTTCTCTGATGTTTATAACACCTCAGACCTCGTTATGATGGCGAGGAAGCCTGATATAGTTATAAGCGAGAGCCTGGTACCCACTGAATATGACCCTAAGGATTTATCTGGCAAGGATGTTGCAGTGGTTACTGGCATGATTCATGATAAAATACTTCTTGCACAGGCACCCGACGCTAATCCTATGTATTTTAATGACTTAGATAGTATAGTGCTGGCACTTAAAAATAAACAAGTGTATGCAGTACTCACAAATTCAGTTCAAGGAACGATTTTATCTGCCAAGCACCCAGGATTTACCATGCTTACACCTGTTATAAGTTCAGAAAATGTAGGCATAGCTGTAG
>JAVBPL010000106.1:0-13054 GCA_031549645.1 Ruminiclostridium sp.
TTTTGCCATAACCGAAGGCGGTGTTAACGAGTGACAGCATTAATATATTTACTGCGTAAAAGCATTAAGAACAAGCTGCGCGAAATTTTAAGAAGCCCAGCTAAATTAATTCTCTATTTAATTGTTCTTGTATCGATTATAGGGGTAATCCTTATCAGTATTCTGGCTCCGAACGAGTTCGAGAGAGAAGAGCTGCTTCCAATGTATTTTCTCACGGGAATTTTCTTTGCTTTTTTAACCCTGTTCTTTGCTACGAATGTTTCAAGCGGCACCTCAAATGGTAACGCTATTTTCGAAATGAGCGACGTCAATTTCTTATTTGTATCGCCAATCAGTCAGCGTAAAATTCTTCTCTACGGTATAGTAAGGCTTGTTAAAGCTTCACTCTTAGCGGGAATTTTCATACTCTTTCAATCCGCTACCTTAATGAACTTCGGAGTACACGCTGATGGCATGCTGTTAATATTCCTCTCGTTTGCGTTATGCACGTTGTCACTTGTAATCGCTTCAATGTTTATGTATAACTTTACGAACGGCAACAGAATACGAAAAAAAGCAGTCAAACTAATCGCATTTTTATTATATGTCCCTCTTTTAATCTTCTTCGCAGTTAAATTTATAGGGACTGGAGATTTAATCTTAGCCGCCGAGGAAGCCATTAATTCGCCCCTCCTCTCTTTTATCCCGTTTGCGGGCTGGACGGCACGGGGTGCAATTGACATTATTTCAGGCGAATTAATTTCGGGACTTATGTTCCTCTCTTTAAATCTCGCCTGCTGTATACTTATCATGGTATATATTCTCCGCTCAAACCGTGATTATTACGAGGATACCTTGGTTGCAACCGAATCACTTTTTGAAAGAAAACGTGCTCTTTCTGAAGGAAATATTAATGCAGGGCAGGAGGCTAAAAAGAGCGTAGCCGTTACAAAAACTGGTATTTCTGGAATAGGTGCATCTACCCTATTCGGAAAGCATTTAAGAGAAAGCTTTAGAGACAGCCGGCTAGGATTTTTAACTAAAAGTTCTATTATTCTTATCATAATTAATGTGATAGTATGTGCTATTACCAAGGATATAATAATTTCTATGGGTGCAGTAATGGGAATGAATATTATGCTTATCGGTACTGGCAGAGGACTTCGGGAAATCTATACACATTACATTTTTCTTATACCCGAAAGCTCGCTTAAGAAACTGATTTGGAGTAACATCGAGGTCGTTGTAAAAACCCTTATTGAGGGTTTTGTAATGTTTATTATCGGCGGAATTATAGCTAAAGCTGATGTAATGGTTATTATCGCCGCAATCATAGCTTTTATGATGTTTTCCCTCCCTTTACTTAGCTTAAACTACCTCTCTATGCGTATAACCACGGAAAAAATTAATTCGGGGCTTTTGATAATGTTTTATTACTTCGGAGTGATTATCATTATGGTGCCAGGTATCATAGCGGCTGTTCTGCTCGGTATCACGATCACAGGTACTCTTGGAATAACGGTGGGTCTTGCGGTGCTTGCAGCATGGGAAATCATTACAGGTGTTGTGTGCTTCTACCTCTCAAGGGGTGTTCTCGATAACTGTGATATGCCAGTTGTTAAGACCTTGGAATAATTCGAATACGAAAAGGACGTTCTCTACACGAGAACGTCCTTTAAATTTGCTTTAGTAAAATCATATATAATTTCATCAACAAACATTTCGCCGTCAACCAGTGTTTCTATAATCGGTCTGTCGTTTTCGATGTCCATTTTCCAGTAATGCTCTGCGTTTTCGGTATCCGTTTCATCATTTCCGACTCCGTCAAAGCAGTTACAGGCATCACCTTCGAAAACATTACCCATTACCCTAAGCTTCACGATAGAATAAACCTTTCGTCCTATATCCGAAAAGAATTTCGCCCAGTCCTCGCTTTCCTTTAACGTCCTTGAGGTATAAAGGCAAGCCATTCTTGAGGGATAATGAGAATACTTGCTTTTTCTCACTTTTTCCAGTGCAAGCTCTCGGAATGCAGTTTTACCCCATTTATCCATATCTGATTTTATTAATTCAGCAAGCTCACCCTCCACTGCTTCACCGTCGATTATCTGCTTAAAGGTCATTACTCTGTTATAGACACCGTTATGATTTTCTTCATTAAATATTATTTTTTGCCCTAATTCCATAGGACGTTCTGTCACCACATGGTAAACATATTCCATGTAAACTCCTTAAAACTTATATTCCTCCGAAAAATCGAAGGTTCCAAAATAATCCTCGGGGGTTTCGGCACGGCGGATTAGCTTAGCTTCTTTATCCTCTGTCCAGAGAACCTCGGCACTGCGAAGCTTTCCGTTATAATTATAACCCATTGAAAAGCCATGTGCCCCCGTATCATGAATTACCACTAAATCTCCCATCTCAATTTTCGGCAGCATTCTATCAATGGCGAATTTATCGCAGTTTTCGCAAAGTCCGCCTGTTACATCATATTTATATTCAGCGGGTTCGTTTTCCTTACCCATAACCGTTATATAATGATACGAACCATAAATAGCAGGTCTCATCAGGTTTGCCGCACAAGCATCTAAGCCTATATATTCCTTATAAATATGCTTTTCTCTAATTGCAGTCGTAACCAGACAGCCAAAAGGCGCAAGCATAAATCTGCCAAGCTCGGTTAAGATCGCAACATTTCCCATACCAGCAGGAATTAGTATTTTCTCATACGCCTCTTTTACACGGCGACCGATTTCAAGAATATCGTTAGCGGGCTGGTCAGGTTTATAGGGTATGCCGATGCCACCTGAAAGGTTAATATACTCAAGACTTACACCCGCTTTTTCTTTAATATCAACCGCCGCCTTGAACATAATTTCAGCAAGCACAGGGTAATAATCGTTTGTGAGCGTATTTGATGCAAGGAAAGCGTGCATTCCAAAATGCCTAGCTCCCTTTTCCTTAAGTATCTTATATCCCTCTACAATTTGCTCATGCGTGAAGCCGTATTTAGCGTCCTTTGGGGTATCCATCACGTTTCCTGTCTCACTCGTCTTAAACTCACCGCCAGGATTATAACGGCAGAAAATCGTCTCGGGAATACCGCATAACTTATCAAGAATATCAATATGCGTAAAATCGTCTAAATTTATTATAGCACCAAGCTTGGAAGCAAGCTTAAAATCCTTATCGGGAGTTGCATTTGAGCTGAAAATAATATCGCTGGTTTTAGCACCAACCTTATCGGAAAGCATAAGCTCGGTGTAGGACGAGCAGTCGAAGCCGCAGCCCTCCTCGGCAAGAATTTTCATGATATAAGGATTGGGTGTCGCCTTAACCGCGAAATATTCACGAAAGCCCTTGTTCCAAGAAAAAGCCTCCTTAAGCTTCCTCGCATTCTCACGTATGCCTCTTTCATCGTATAAGTGAAAGGGTGTCGGAAAGTCTTTTACTACCCCCGTCAGCTGTTCCTTTGTTACAAATGTTTTTTTCATTAAAATACTCCTTATAAATCTAAATATTTAGCTAAGAAATCAATCGAATGCTTAATCCACTCCACACAGCGTGTGTCGTAAAAATACTCGTTCCACCCTGTATTCTTCGAGCAATCTGATAAGCCGTGCGGTCCCTCGTCGTATAAATGCATCTCAACAGGAACGCCATTTGACACACACGCCTTTGCCATAACAATACTGTTGTGTGCAGAAACCAAATCGTCGTTTGCAGTGCACCATAGGAATATCGGCGGAGTTTTAGGTGTCACACGGTTTTCAAGTGACAATCTTGACAAGTCTCCAGGGCTTGCATCTTCGCCTACGAGGACATTGAACGAGCCCTTATGAGGAGAGGTAATTCCGCTTATAACCGGGTAGCAAAGCACCGCAGCGGCAGGACGTAAATCCTCGGTTTCACAGCCGATAGCACGGGCGATATTAGAGTCGCTCCACATCGTGGCAAGGCAGCCTGCAAGATGTCCGCCCGCAGAGGCTCCCCAAACGGCAATTTTATTCTTATCAATGCCGAATTCCTCGGCTCTCATCTTAATCTTATACATTGCATACGCAGCATTTGTGAAGGCTGCTGGATACTTTTTGCCCACCTCATAATACAGCACAAAGGCATTATAACCCTGCGCCAAATAATGCATAGCGATAGGCTCGGCTTCACGGGCAGAGCAAAATTCATAGCCGCCGCCTGGGAAAATCAAAATCGCTGGGCGTTTGCTGTTCCATTCAATAGTTTCAACTCTGTCGAGGAGATACGCCTTAACATAAGCGGTTCTTTCATTGTTCAGATAAAATGTTTTGGTTGTCATATTATTTACCATTTCCTTTTTTCAAATAAATTGTGGTCTGTCCGTCGTTTAAAAACGTCGGGGCTATCTCCAGTATTCTGTTCGAGCGAATTTGCTTTCTAACCATGTCACGAAGCACTGTTCCGTTGTTACAGCCGTGAATTACAACTATTTTTTCTGTTTCCGCATTTGCACGGTTTATTCGTCCAAGCAACTGCCGTTTAGCCTCATCAGAGGTTAAGCCGTGTATATCAATTGTAATTACGCTCTTGTTCATCAGTAAATCCTTATATCCATAATATTAACCCCACCTGAGGGCTTTAGAATAACCTTATGTATTCCACTGTATTTTTCAGTAAAGCTGCACTTTATACCTGTGAATTTTTCGGGTACTGATGAGGCGGGTATTTCGACGATAGAAGCCAAAATTTCATCTATAAATACTTCAACCTTACCGCTTCCGATTTGAGTTGAGGCTTTTAACTGGATAATGCCTGCATCAATAAGCTCCACATTGTTGAAAATAAGCTTGCTGTCCCAGCCGCTCGCATTTACATAATGTGCTTTTTCAATTCTCGACCAGCATAAAGCAACACCCGATTTTTCATCATAGCTAAGTGCCGATATCGCTTTGTTCATCTTCCTTGGAGGTACAGTCTCCCCATTAACATGAACTTCCTCTGTTAATCGAATATCCTCGCTTGAGGCACCCACCGAAAAGAGATAATCGTCATCAGGAACAACAAATTTGCCTCTTGAAACATCATAAAACCGAAGTTTTTCTTTATCGATTTTAAGACTAATTCTCTCACTTTCACCCGCAGTAATTAATATACGCTTAAAAGCACATAGTGCCTTATTTGCACGTTTTACCGAGGGATTTTTGGGTGTATAATATACCTGCACGACCTCCTCGCCATCTAGCTTAGAGATGTTTCTAACACATATGTTTACATTAATATGCTTATTGTTATCTTCTATTTTTAAATCAGAATATTCAAAATCCGAATAGCTTTTTCCATAACCAAACGGATAAAGCGGTTCGCCGTCAAAATAAAGATATGTAAGCTTTTCATTTATTATATCATAATTTTTGAGCGACGGCAAATCAAGCTCGCTTTTATACCATGTCTGACAGGTGCGCCCTGCTGGATTATACTCACCGAAAATCGTTTTTGCAACAGCACTGCCCATTTCGGGACCGCCATGTGCAGTATATATTATTGATTTTATATTCTTATTATTCTGTTCCTCATTCAAGGTATAAGGATAGCTGGAAATCACGAGTAGGATTACGTTTTTATTTATCTCACTTACTGCTTCAATAAGTTTTTTCTGATGTAATGGCAACGCCAGACTCTTTCTATCGAAGCATTCCCTAGCACCCATCATCGGGTCATTTCCGACACAGATAACTACCGCATCGCTTTTTGCCGCAAGCTCACACGCACGGTCAAATCCGTTAGAAACAACCTCCTCCGAAAAAAGGCTGCCTTGCTTAACAGGACTGCGACTTTCCGCTGTCAAACAACCGTTATCGTCGATAACAGCGTCTTTTTTATCCCATGTTTTATAAAGTGTCTTACCCAAATATTCGCATGGACGGAAGGTTTCACGCACAAACCAGCTGTAATTATTCTCACGGCTTGCTTTAAAAACAGGTGCTTCGGTTATAAGCAGATTATTTTTAAGGTTTCTGAGATTTATTTCATCATCCCAATCTATTTTCTTAAACTGTGAGGATTTATTTTTCTTTTCACCGCTCGCAACGATTATATCATCTTCACCCAAAGTGAGATATTTACCCGTTTTTTCCGACTTTATCGCAATGTGATGATAGCCGTCATCATGAAAAACATTTTGCTCTCCGATATAGGCACAAAACCCGTCAAGCACCGATATATTATAATCTGAGTTTCCTGTATACCAGTCACGGAATAAGCCGTCCGCAAGTGGTCCGATAACTGCAAGTTTGTTGATTTTATTTTTGGACAGCGGCAGCAATTTTTCATTTTTCAACAGCGTAATACACTCTTTTGCAGCCCTGTGATTAATCTTTTTATACTTGTCGCAGTTGAGCAGGGTTTCGTCTATATCGCCGTATGGGTTTAAGCTTTTATCATCGAATTCACCCAATCTAAACCTATAAGTTAGGACATTAGCTACGGTTCTGTCAAGCACCTCATCGGTTAACAAGCCTTCATTATAAGCAAGCTTACCTGCTTCAAATACAGCTTCGCTGCTATCGGTCATTATGTCACCGCCAGCTTTGAGTGTCTCGGCAAGCGTTGTCGCGTGTGAAAATGAATACTTATGCATATTAACGTTCTGCCCAAAGTCACCACCATCGGTTACCACGAAGCCAAGCCCCCATTTATCCTTGCAAACCTTTTGCAAATCGGGATCCTGCATACCAGGCACGCCGTTTATTTCATTATACGCCGTCATTAACGAGAAAGCGTTGCCACTCTTAATTGAAGCCTCAAAAGCTGTATAATAATATTCGTACTTCAGCCGTAAATCAAGCTCAGCGTTATCAGTTCCCCTGTCCTCTTCATGATTGTTAGCACAAAAATGCTTCAAGGTAGGAACAGTTTTGAGATACCTTCTATCATTTCCACGCATAC
Source organism: Ruminiclostridium sp. (assembly GCA_031549645.1). GTDB lineage: Bacteria > Bacillota > Clostridia > Oscillospirales > Ruminococcaceae > Ruminiclostridium_E. Next base: position 6,901 of record JAVBPL010000106.1, read on the forward strand.
CCTTAGTGTAAGCGGTCGTCATCTCACCAGTCAAGCACGGGTCCTCACCATAACCCTCCTCGTTGCGCCCCCATAGCGGATGACGACACAAATCAACCGTAGGTCCCCACACCATAAGCTTCGAAAAGAGCTCTTTTTTATTATAAATTCTACATTCATTCCCTGCTATTTCACCTAGAAGCCCCATAAGCTCGCTGTCAAAGGTGCTTGCAAGTCCGATAGGCTGCGGGAACACAGTCGAAATTTCGTTGTCCTCTCTGCCGACATAACCTCTCGCTACCTCTAATCCGATGTGCCATTCCTGCACACCGAGACGTGGAACCGCACCCTGCGAGGTAGACAACATTCTAAGCTTTTCTTCTGTTGTTAACCGCTTTACTAAATCATTTACACGCTCCGATATAGTTAACGCAGTATTTAAAAATTCGTACTGCTTTTTTAATTTTATAGGCATAACAAACTCCGATTTATGTATTATAGATATAAACAGTATAACATAAAAGCTTTTATTCTGCAATATTTAAAAACTCAAAAATAAATTTTTTGATAGTAAAAAATGCAAAAAAAGTTCTTGACAAATCAAGTATATTAGAGTATAATATAGAAGCAATTTGCACGCCGTTGTGGTGGAATCGGCAGACACAAGGGACTTAAAATCCCTCGGGGCTTAACCCCCGTATCGGTTCAAGTCCGATCAGCGGCACCATGTACAATTTTAAGGGTATTATCTAATGCCCTTAAAGTCGTACACGCAAAAAATCAATCAAAGAGCGAAGCTGTCACTCCGCTCTCTGATATAAATTTATCTCGCTTAAGTCTTAATGCTCAATGCAGCGCCTTATATAAGACTTAGGGAGATAGAACCCTGCACGTGGATATGTGCGGAACCATCGTTGCTCACGTCGTTAAACGATTGGTGTTATTCAATTGTATTTATTATAACTTGCAGTCTCAGGTTAATGAAAGAGCAAGGTATAAACGAGAAAGAGCCATCAGATAAATGAAAGTTATCTGAAAGCTCTTGAAATGGTGTATATGAGCAATTTGTTTTGACAAATTGCTCGAAATATGCTAAAATGGATAGCATAGATATGCACTCAATAAGTCATTCAGATACTCTTATATCTGCTTGATGAGGGGCATATATGGTCTTGCCGGACTGTATATGCCTTTGGGTGTTTTATTTTTTTGTCTATTTATACCAATTAATATATTACCATAGAATGTAAAGTTTGTCAAGAGAAATTTTATGTAACAACAATTGTTAAATAAGATATAATATCATGAACAAGTTTCTTCAAATTTACTTTTTAGTCGTTCATATTCACTATTAATAAAAGACATTGCCTCATTTGTTTCCCCCGCTGCTGTATCGGGGTGAAAACAACGAGCTAAATCTTTATAACGTTTTTTCAATTCTTCCATAGAATGTATTCCATCGAAAAAACCTAAATTATTTTTCTGCTGATTATCTTTTATATCGTCGTCCTTAAGGTTACTATCGTTTTCGATATATTCATCATCGTACTCGTCATCATCACCAATTTCATCTATATCCACATCATCTATATGAATAAAATTAAAGTTTAAATCTTCAATAATAATATCGTCCTCAGCTGCATAACGAACATTCTTGTATTTTTGATTATTTTGACATCTTTTACGACCAATTAAGCTAAATGATGCGAAACCTCTAATCAAATCTGCAAACATTGAAATAAATTCACCTATTAATGTTGATATAACAGGAAGTAAAAATATACCCAATGGTATTGCACACGAGAAGAAACCGTTAGTTACTAACCTTAATACAGTAAAATCTTGTTCGTTTGTGTTTAGAAAATCTTGAATTTGACAAACCATTATATAGATAAAGCCGATTGCCATGATAATTGATAAAATCGTAGTAAAAATACCCGCTATCATAGAGACACCTTTAATTATTAAGCCAATAAACGCTATAACAAGATATATTGTGTATAAAATTATTTTTAAAATGAGCTTAAAAGGAAATAAAAGAACCGTCATAACCATATAAACACACTCTCCCTTACATTATATGGTTAATTATATCCTAATTATATATACTTGTCAATTAAAATATTCTTAACTATTGATTACTCCTCAATACCGCCAGTGGCACAAGCGTATATTGACATAGAAATCATCAAGCTTTGATATTGTGCTTTATAAACCCTGATAATTTCATAAATAATCATAAAAAATAGCAAATGATGCTTAATTTGCTAGATATACATATCTGAAAAAAAGAAAGAATGCCGTCAAAACAAGCATTTATAAGCGTTTATTAAGCCAAATAGAGGCTCCGACATCTTGAAGTGCTCACTTGCCGTCTAAGAACCGCAATTTTCGTTGATTTCATCTTTTTTCTTTCAGTATAGTAAGAGAAATCCCGTGATACAATTATGTTATATATATTACAGGAAAATTTGAGTACCACCCCCTAGAGTATTAAAAAGGGTACCCCTCGTTAAGGCTAGCGGTGCTGTCCCTGGTATAAAACGGCAGCTGTAACTGGTCGTATAATCGTTCCTCTACTTTCATTTCAAACACTGATGCCCGTACATCACTTGCAAGTTTACCACCAAAAATAATAACCAAACTTTCAGAATTGACTTGATTATTTTTGAATTGTGATTTATAATGGGTACGAGTTATATTGATTTTATTTTTACTTGTCTTTTGGTGCGAGCAGCTTCTTATGGAGCTGCTTCTTTTTTCCAAAAAGAATACCAACCATACCACCGAGTAGCGATTATCAGCAAAGGATTTCTTTTTGCTCTTATGCTTTATAAACTTGAAACGTTTTGTAATATAGCCCATACTCTCAAGGTTTTTGATTAAGCGTATCACTTCTGACCGACTCAAGGATAACCTCATAGATATATCGTTGTAGCTGTTCCATGATGAACCGAGCTCATAGCACTGTGAATGACACAAGAATAAATACATCAGTATTTGTTTTGGTGACAGCCCTCGCTTGAAAATTTTACGGGGTACATAAAAAAAGCCGTTGCTCATATCAAGCAGCGGCTTTAACATTTTATATACGTTTGTTTCACGTTTTTTGCCATTCCATTCATCTTGGTATACCGTTATCAGTCCTTGCTGTTCAAGCTTCTTGATAATCGTTCCCACGGTCTTGGCACATAAGCCACAGCTTCTCCCGATGCGCTCCTGCGTTACTTGAAAACCCGATAAATTTCGTCTAGCTTGATTTGCTTGATGTAGACTTATCAAATATGCTATTATAACGACAATATTTGCTGAGTAGTCTCCAGTTTGCTTTTTATCCAGTATAGTTGCTGGCAAAACAACATAATTTCTATTACGTCTTTTCATTCATCTAAACCTCAAAATTTAGTTTTAATCTATGGCAATAATCCTGCCATGTTTCTGTTTTATATTTTCGACTATACATATAGCTCTGTGAAAACTCCTTTTGAGCTTCGTTTGGATAAACTCCTTCTCGAGCGTTTACTTCTGATTGAGCATATATGTTGATACCTGTTAATTTTTTAAGTGCCTCAACACGTTGACAAGCATTATCGATATCTTTTGTAACAAGAAGATAAACATATAGCCGATACGGCTTAATTCCATATCGGCTAAGTAACTCTGCTGTTTTGTATATATATTCGATTTGCGATAATTGGTCGCAACTGAAGCGTATGTATTCAATCCATGACAATCTTGAGAGTACGTTTGCGATTTCTTTATTTACAAGCCTGGCATCCATTCCTTGATTAAGGTCAATACAATATCCGCTGTTTATCAATGTCTCAAGTTCTGTAATGCCATAATCACACGCTAATATATTGTTATCCATAAGTACCAGTTTGTCGCTGTCAGGTCTTACGAGGGAACGCCACGAACGATACGGCTTTATATATCCTTCTTTCTCGGGAACGATACACCAACGGCATTTATTAACGCACCCACGAGTGATATATCCGATTGCATAATCGCAATTAGGATATATAGAATAGTCCGGGAACACTCCATCTATTTCTAAAGGAAGCTTTACTTTTAAGTCATACCCGGTACCGCCTTTAATTGTATCTTTGGGTAAATATGGATTAACTGGAGTAAAGTCAAAGATTTTACTTGAATATACTTTATCATAATTAGTTACGCTGTTATACATTGCATTCCACCACTCAACAGTATCACCTTGAGCTTTGTGAAAAGCCGATATCTTCATTAACGCATAATTCGGAAATGATTTTAGTGATTTAAAATGTTCTAACTCAGCATCATGAATACCAATTAACATATCACACCTCCGTTATTTTATTTTTATTGTAGCTATTCTGTTTTTCTTGCTCAAGCTTAACCAAATGATTTATATAACCGCCGTCTTGTATCTGCTCTCTGATTTCTGCAAGCTTTTCAATTTGTTGTAGCCGCTCCTTGTTGCCAGCAATGCTCTCCTTGAGGTCGTTAATCTCTCTTTCATTTTCAGAATAAGTAACATTCAGCTTCTCGAGGTCTTGCTCGGTTTTTATACCATAAGCTTCGAGTGTTTCCTTGGCGACGGCGACTCTCATTTCCTGCATTGAGTTTCGTTTTTCACTGCCGATTGAGTTAAATACAAGTTTTGATTTTTCACGAATGTCTTTAACCGCTGCTTGCATTTCTTCAATTTCTTTTATTCTCTGTTCTGCATTTTTAATTAAGTTATCAAGTTCTGAAAATTGATTTTGCATATCCTCTACCGAAACGATATTGAATTCTTTAATTGTATCAAGACAAGACTTAAGCTCATTTATATGAAAATCATTTTTTATTGAAAAGGGTTTGCACTTATTTATTTTCTTTGGATATTTTTGTTGTTTATAGAATAATACAACAACGTCCTTAACTGCGACATGAAGTTCTCTTTCAATCCCAGAGGTTGATTTGATTTTTTCGTTACAGCCTTTTTCGTATACATGATTTGATGAAATTCTGCGGGTAAGGCTTTCTGCCATATAATCATCACCGAGAGATTTTGTTCTAATGAAGCGTTCAGCGCCATTCGGTTTTATAGAAATATATTTTCCTTGCTTTATCTCATAACCTTGCTGCCCTAACTTATTCCATAATTCCTCTATGCTGCTTACTGCATAAATCAGGCGGTCGATATCGAGCCTTGCTTTTTCTCTCCATGGTGACGGCTTAGGTTTATACACTTGTTCAAATTTAGAGATTTTTTCTTCAACCCATTCGGGTGCTCGGATTGCTTGAGCTTCGATAGAAAAATCGATACCGTCTTTTTGGAGCTTCTCAGCGATGTAGTTTAGTTTTTCTTCGTCGGGGATAACATAGTTTTTGCGTTTTGTTGATTTTTGCTTTTTCAGCTCGTCGTTCTCTTTTTTCAATTCGTCATTAACATTACGAATGTAGTTAATATCTTCCTGTGTTAATTCATGCAAAGGCTGTTCAAGCCGTTTATTCATTTTTTCAATTTCCTGCGCTACCTCCTTGTATTCGTCAACACTCAAATGCTGACGGGAAATATTTTTCTTGACAACTGATAAACCATGTTTTTTTGCTATTTGTGTCATGAGTGCTTTTTCTTTAAGCGCCCATTGTTGTCTCTCGGTTTCTTTCATATTTTTAGGATTTATACCCTGCTGACTAAGAGCTTTTTTTAAACTTACTCGTGTTGAGGGTCCCTGTGTTTGGTTGTGAGCTAAGGGAATGAAATCTATATGTAAATGAGGGGTTGCTTCATCAAGGTGCATAACCGCATTAAAAACATATAGGTTCGGGTTTCGTTTTTGAAAATCCTCCATATATTCGTTTAGCATTTGTTTTGCAGTTTCGCCTCTAAGACTTCCGACGGCGGTATCGTCTTTATCACCGAATTGTATTATTGCTTCGTAAAACAGCTTTTCTTTATTACTGTTTTTAATCTTCTCGTAATAATCTTTAATACGTCTACATGGCTGCTTTTGCTTTTCATTGTATTCGGCTATCGATTTTGAAAAAAGCTTTTGATAAGCTTCTTTTAAATCTTCTTGCTTATAGATTATGTTATCCTTGATTTTTTCGGGGATAACATTCTTAGCCGTAAAGTCACGGTTGTTGTGTTCAACAACACCAGCATCTACTCTTACACTAAGACTTGTTGTACTCAAGATAAACG
>JAVBPL010000038.1:0-5813 GCA_031549645.1 Ruminiclostridium sp.
CAAGCGGAAAAAGAAGCCCCACTTTATAAATATTATATGGCAGTTCAAACGATATATCGCCAATTCCGATATAGCCGTTCGGTATATTAAATGCAGCAAAAAATAGAAATCCGAAAACTAGTATAGAAACAAGCGACGGAATTTTGTTAAAAAACTTCTCAAACAAGCCGTATAGCATCATTGATACGCCTAAAAAATGTAAAATGCCAAAGTAAATCGGCGCATCGGGTACCGCAAAAGCCGTAACAAAGGTCAAAATCATTCCGAGGAAAAAACACTCAACACCTCTTTTTAGGTTATTCTTTGAAAAAAGACAGACACTTCCCGAAATGAAAATAAAAACACCTGCAAAAACATCTCGTATTATGTCAAACCAGCCCTCGAAAAAAATCGGCACATTAACCCCGTGAAAATACTTGAGGTCGAACATAAAATGATAAATAACCATGCAAATTATCGCAAAACCGCGAATTTCGTCTAATAAATGAACCCTCTTTTTATCCATTTGTTGTTATTCCTTATATATTTATTTCATAGATTAGTATATCATATTTGGAATATTTTAACAAGCAAAAAAATTAAAAGAGAAGTAAAAATAAACTGTGCCGCATAAAGCGGCACAGTCCGAGCGTAAGTATTCGCGAGTTTTGCTAAATTAGCATCCGCATCCACAGTTATTGTTGCAGCCACAGTTGTTATTGCATCCGCAGTTGTTGTTGTTGTTGCAGCAGTCGTTTCCGCCGCAGCAAGTGAATAAAAGGATAAGGATTATAATCCAGCAGCAATTACCGTTACCAAACATAATATGTTCCTCCTTGATTGATTAATTGTTAATGAAACGTTTCATAATAAATTGTATGCTTTTGGCAAAAATGTGTTACAAATTTTTCTGAAAAAGGAAAAGTTTGAAACAAATTTTCATTATTTTTTGTTTTAAGGTTAAAATTTGTTTCAAACCGCTGGGTGACAAAGCAAACGGGGATACTCCCCTAATATAGTACTCGTCCTCGGGACGAATTAATTCAGCTTGTCATTGGTGTAAGAGGAAGGGTGATTAGATAAATGATAGAATTTAATGATTTTACGGAAAAAGCTAACAAGGCACTTGATAATGGAATAACCACGGCAATGGCACTCGGACATATTTATATCGGCAGTGAGCATATTCTTTGCGGTCTAATGGCAGTAGAAAGCGGAGTTGCATACTCGGTGTTATCAAGACAGGGCATAAGCCGAAATGAAATCTTAAAAAAAATTGAGTTTATTGTAGGTAGAGGTATTCCGACAAAGCTTGGTGCCGCTGATTTTACGCCGAGGACAAAGCGAATACTTGAAAACGCGCTAACCGAGGCCCGTACTGCTAAGCAAAATTATGCGGGAACCGAGCATCTTTTAAAAGCACTAGTAAAAGATACCGAGTGTTATGCCGCCTTGCTCCTAAAAGAGCTAGGTGTAAATTTAAACACGATTTACGGTGACTGTGAGGCAGATAAAAAGAAGCTTGATGACTTTGACGAGAGTATTTATAATTATCAGGGCACTGGCAAAAGTAATGCGAATTCACTCAAAAAATATGGACGGGATTTAACCGAAATTGCAAAGAAAAATAAGATAGATCCAGTTATAAACCGTGAAGATGAGATAGAAAGATTAATACAAATTTTGCTTCGCCGCAGAAAAAATAACCCCTGCTTAATTGGTGAAAGTGGTGTCGGTAAAACGGCGGTAGCAGAGGGCTTGGCTCTAAGAATAGCAAGTGGAGATGTTCCAGAGAATATTAAAAACAAGCGTATTTATATGCTTGATTTAACAGCTATGCTTGCTGGAGCAAAGTATCGCGGAGATTTTGAGGAACGGATTAAAAATGCACTTGACGATGTCATTAAGGACGGGAATATTATTCTTTTTATCGATGAGCTTCATTCTATCATAGGTGCGGGAGCAGCAGAGGGTGCCATTGATGCGGCAAGTATTTTAAAACCGCTTCTTGCTAGAGGCGAGCTGCAGTTAATCGGTGCGACAACCATTGATGAGTACCGAAAATATATAGAAAAGGATGCCGCACTGGAAAGACGTTTCCAGCCCATAACAGTAGAGGAGCCCGACGAAAAGACGACGGTTAGTATTCTAAGAGGACTGCGAGACAGGTACGAGGCTCATCATAAGGTTAAGATAACCGATGAAGCGCTAGAAGCGGCAGTAGGACTATCTGTTAGGTATATATCCGATAGGTTTTTACCCGATAAAGCGATAGATTTAATAGATGAGGCGGCATCTAAAACCAGGTTAAAGCTTTTCACAGCTCCTCCGCAGATAAAGGAGCTTGAGGAGGCTTTAAAAAGGCTTGATGACGAAAAAACAATTGCTGTAAATTCGCAGGATTTTGAAATGGCTGCAAAACTCCGAGACAGAGAGCAGGCACTTAGGGAACAGCTTTCAGAAATAAAGCTTAAGTGGAATATTAACGGTGAAAACATCGGTACAGTTACCGAAGATGATATAGCTGAAATCGTCTCAAAATGGACGGGTATAGCTATAAACCGCCTGCGGGAGGATGAAATGGAAAAGCTGCTTAAGCTTGAGACCATGCTTGGTAAAAGAGTTATAGGGCAGAGTGAAGCGGTCGAAACCATAGCCAGAGCCATTAGGCGTGGACGGGCGGGGCTTAAAAATCCCAGTCGTCCGATAGTGAGCCTAATGTTCCTGGGTCCTACGGGAGTGGGTAAAACCGAGCTTTGCAAGGCGCTCGCTGATACTATTTTCGGAAATGAAAATTCGCTTGTGCGGTTTGATATGTCGGAATATATGGAGAAACATGATGTTTCGAAGCTGATAGGTTCGCCACCTGGTTATGTTGGATACGAGGACGGAGGACTTTTAACCGAAAAGGTCAAGCGTAAGCCGTATTCGGTGGTGCTTTTTGATGAAATAGAAAAAGCACATCCCGATGTAAGTAATGTTCTCCTTCAAATACTTGAGGACGGTATTCTGACAAGCTCAGATGGACGTAAAATATCGTTTAAAAATACAGTCATTATAATGACCTCAAATATAGGTGCAAAGCTGATTACAGAGAATAAGCGAAATCTCGGCTTCGGCTATTCTGAAGATGCAGATAATACTAAGGAAAGAATTCTCGATGAGCTTAAGCAGACCTTCAAGCCCGAGTTCATTAACCGACTTGACGACATTATCGTTTTCAACAAGCTTTCGGAGAATAGCATCAGTGAAATCTGTATAAACATGCTTAAAACGCTTTCCGACAGAGCGCATACCCTCGGGTATGATATAACCTTTGACGAAAGTGCTGTTGTCTGCCTTTCGGGACTTGGTTACGATGATAAATATGGTGCTAGACCATTAAGGCGCATTATTACAGCTAAAATTGAGGATTTACTGTCCCAGAAAATAATTGAGCAGGAGCTGGAAAAAGGAGAACGCTTGATTATCAAAGCGGTAAATAACGATTTTGTAATAGAAAAAATTGCAATAAAATTGTAAAATTTGTATAATATACCTTTCAACATCAAAATTATATTATTTAAAAAGTCACTTTTATTATGACGAAAAATGCTGTATAATGTATAGTGGCTTAAAATTTTAAGGCGATGGAAGGAAATAACACAAGTTGGTAAGAGAAGATTTAAGAAATATTGCGATTTTTGCGCAGGTTGACCATGGGAAAACCACACTCGTAGACGAGATGCTTAAGCAGGGTGGAGTTTACAGAGAAAACCAAGCTACGGTTGAGAGAGTAATGGACTCAAACGATATCGAAAGAGAGCGGGGAATTACAATCCTTGCCAAGAATACGTCGGTTGTTTATAACGATGTAAAGATAAATATTGTTGACACACCTGGACACGCCGATTTTTCAGGTGAGGTTGAGCGTATACTCAAAATGGTAAATGGTGTTTTGCTTTTAGTTGACAGCTTCGAGGGTACAATGCCACAAACGAGATTTGTACTCCAAAAGGCACTAGACCTAGGACATAAAATCATAGTGGTGGTGAATAAAACCGACCGCCCCGATGCCAGAAATCACGAGGTAGTAGACGAGGTGCTTGAGCTTCTGCTCGACCTTGATGCGACAGAGGAACAGCTAGAAAGCCCAGTGGTTTTTTGTTCTGGAAGAAACGGCGTTGCGTCATTTTCGCCAGATCATCTGGGTACCGATTTCAAGCCTCTATTTGATAAAATAATCGAGCATATTCCTGCCCCCGAGGGAGACGAGGACGGCAGCTTGCAGGTGCTGGTTTCGGCAATAGATTATAACGATTATGTCGGCAGAATTGCCATTGGTAGAGTCGAAAGAGGCGTTATAAAGCAGAATGCGGAGGTTACTGTTTGTGATTATAACGGTGCGATTTCACCGTATAAATCAAAAATTGTGAGCCTTTATCAGTTTGACGGACTTCAAAAAATACCTGTTACTACCGCAAAGGTTGGGGATATAGTATCGTTTTCGGGTATCGAAAACGTTTCGATTGGCCAGACTATCTGCGAAAGCGGTGTGGTTGAGCCACTACCCTTTGTAAAAATTTCAGAGCCTACGGTTGAAATGACCTTCTCGGTGAACGACAGCCCTTTTGCGGGACGGGACGGCAAGTTTGTAACGTCAAGGCAGATAAGGGAAAGACTGCACCGTGAGCTTTTAAAAGATGTTTCGCTCAGGGTTAAGGATAGTGAAACCGCTGATGCCTACGATGTTTCGGGACGAGGTGAGATGCATCTTTCCATTTTGATTGAGAATATGCGCCGTGAGGGCTACGAGCTTTCGGTTAGTACACCCAGAGTGCTTTATAAGGACATTGACGGGGTTAAGCACGAGCCTACAGAACGGCTTATCGCCGATGTTCCTGAAAATGCCGTTGGTGCTGTAATGGAAAAAATGGGTGTCCGTAAAGCGGTGCTTCAAGAAATGAAACCTGTGGGAAACCGTACCAGGCTTGTGTTTACAATTCCATCGAGAGGCTTATTCGGATACAGAAGCGAATTCTTAACTGATACCAAGGGTGAGGGTGTGCTTAATACGATTTTTGATGGGTATAAGCCCTTTGCGGGGGAAATTCCAGCCCGTACCTTAGGCTCTCTAGTAGCGTTCGAAAGCGGAACTGCTGTTGCATACGGTTTATTCAACGCACAGGACCGTGGTACGCTCTTTATTGATGCTGGTGTTGATGTATACGAGGGTATGGTTGTCGGTGTTTCACCGAAGGTTGGTGATATTAATGTCAATGTTTGCAAGAGAAAGCACCTCACAAACACCCGTGCTAGCGGTTCAGACGATGCGCTCCGTTTAATTCCGTACAAGCGTATGAGCCTTGAGGAGAGTCTTGAGTTCATAAACGATGACGAGCTGGTTGAGGTAACCCCGAAAACTGTCAGAATACGCAAAAAAATCCTTGATAACGATTTAAGAGCAAAATCTGACTCCAAAAAGAAAAAATAAATGCAAAAAGTGTTGACAAGCCTTTCTAATTCTGATATAATACTAATGTTGTGTTTATCGCAACATTATATGAGTTACTAGCTCAGGCGGCAGAGCACCTGCCTTTTAAGCAGGGTGTCCCGGGTTCGAGTCCCGGGTAACTCACCAAATAAAAGACCTCCGTGAGCGATGCGAGCGGGAGGTCTTTTATTTGCATTTGAGTTCGGGAGTCGGACCCGGTGGGGTTAGCGGAGCGTCGAGTCCCGGGTAACTCACCAAATAAAAGACCTCCGTGAGCGATGCGAGCGGGAGGTCTTTTATTTGCATTTGAGTTCGGGAGTCGGACCCGGTGGGGTTAGCGGAGCGTCGAGTCCCGGGTAAC
>JAVBPL010000133.1:0-24568 GCA_031549645.1 Ruminiclostridium sp.
CATTTCAAAATATTGTACCAAACGAATTTAGTTATGCAGAATATGCAAGAAGAGGCTTTTTTGAGCTGTGTATAGTATCTGTTATTAATCTTATTATCATTGTTTTCATAAATATGTTTTGTGGCAGAAACAATAAAAGAACAATAGTGTTACCCATTTTTACTGCATTTATGAGTATTTCATCTATTGTTCTGATTGTAACAGCACTCAGGAAGATGCTTCTTTACATCGAGACATATTCATTAACGCCGCTGAGAGTATACACATCGTTATTCATGATATTTTTATTGATTATATTCGTACTTATTATTCTAAAAGGTTTTATTAATAAAATTAAGCTTGTACTGCCGATTTTCATAAGTGCGACAGTTTTTATGGGGGTACTTTGCTTTTCGGATATAGATGGGCGTATTGCAAGCTACAACATTGAGCAGTATAAAAGCGGAAAAGTAGAAGTGCTAGACATCGATATGCTGTTATCCGAGCTTTCATATAGTGCAATTCCCTATATTGTAGAGACTTATAACAACGATGCTTCTAGCTTATCATCGGTTGATTTTAGCGAGTTAACTAACTACATGGAAAACAGGAGCTGGGTTTGTTGGAGCTTATCTTCAGAAAAAGCATTAGCGGCTTTGAAAGGAATAAATTCTTAATGACTGACTTTATTACATATATCATAAGCAGTATGGTAAAATACACACTTTTTTCATTACCATTTTTCATTATATTTAGGGGTATAGTCTTTATTAAACGACGGCGTATCAATATCTGGCACGAGGTAGGATTATTTGTTTTCATAATCGCAATTTCAGCAATAATTCCTATTGCAATTATTATACCGAATGAAGCGTTTCAAAAGTCTGAATTTGAATACAGTCAGTTTAACTTTGTTCCTGGTCTAATTATTAGAGATACCATAAAGGATATTACCCAAAAGGGTGAGTGGTATTCTTTTACGGTAAGCATTATAGGTAATATAGTAGGCTTCATGCCCTTCGGTTTCTTCACTTCCCTCTTGTGGCGGGGTGCAAGCCTTAAAAAAGCACTTATTGTAGGATTTACTGTTTCACTTTTTATTGAAATATATCAGATTTTTTTGCCACGGGTTACCGATATAGATGACTTAATACTCAACACAATTGGTGCTATGCTTGGTTATTTTGTTTGGAAGCTATTATCACGGATAGTTAATTTGAAGCGTTTTTATATCAATCAGACGTAATCCTCATAAAAGGCTTAAAGCCGAAAACCTCTCTGCCTTTCCAAAAACGCAGCAGATTAACCACACCTCGGATTGTTTCATCAACAAGCATCGTAATAAAAATTCCCCATAAGCCAAGTCCTGCGAGGAATATCAATATATACGACAACCCTATTACTAAAACTGCACCGATAATCTGACTGTAAAGCATCCATTTTGTGTCTCCAAGCCCCCTAATGCTTAATCCGATTACGTTGTTAACCGATTTAGGGAACATTTTGAGTGCAGTCAGAATAAAAAATCCTGTAGCATAACTAATAAGTGCGGTATCATCGGTAAAGATACTTAGGATACCCTCTGGTACTAGTATAAATACAGTTGCTATTACCGTACAAGTTATAACTGCAAAACGCAGGCATCTAAAACCGATTTTTATTGCCTCGTCGTGTGCACCAGCACCTGTCTTTTGTCCTACTAAGGTAAGCGAAGCGTTCGCAAAGCCCATGTAGAGTACAAGAGGCAGGTTTTCTATTCCCAAGATAAGTGAATAAATACCTGGAGATATCATATCAATTCTATTAAGGAAGGTCATAATTACAAAATTTGCAAGGTTCCATAAAAAATATTCAAAGCCTGAAGGAACTCCTATTTTTAACACATTTTTATACATACTCCAGCGGAATTTTAAGGCACTTTTTATGGTTAAACCTAACGTTATTCTTTTGCTCTTAAATACATAGACAACTGGAATAGGAGCAGTAACCAGATTTCCTATAACAGTCGCAATTGCTGCACCCTCTATACCCAGAGCGGGAAATCCTAGGTTGCCAAATATCAGTAGCCAATCGAGAACAACATTTATAATATTACTAATTATCCCCGTAAGCATTATTACCTTAGTAATCCCCATCCCCTGCATTATTGAGGTTGACGTGGAAACAGGGCCCATAACTAATAAGGAAATTGAAATTATCCGCATATATGAAACTGCATATTCTAAAATAGGCGATTGAACACCCATGATTTCAAATAAAAAACCGCTAAAAAAGAAGAAAAATAAAAATGCAATTATAGGAAATAAAGAATTACCGATATACGAGCATTCCGCATAACCCCGAGCCTTCTCCTTATTATTTGCACCTATTGAGTGGGCAATTATTATTGTAGTACCGCAGCACATTGCCGATATAACGGCACTAACTGCATGATATGGTACGAGGACATTTCCTATTGCGGAAAAATATCCGCTGTCTACATGACCTAGCATTGCTCTGTCTACCCATGTTTGAACCTGATAGCTTAATCGTTGTAAAATAAGCGGTGCCGCTATTCTTAGTACCTTAGTGAAGCTTACATTATTTGAGCTCATGACGACCTCTTACATATTATTTTGATATAGCACTAAACAGCTGCTTTAAATTGGACACACCAATTATGTTTATTCCATAATTTTCGTTTTTATCCAGTGCTTTAAGTGCCGCTTTTGGTATAATAACCTTGTCAAATCCCATTCTTGCACACTCTCTAATGCGTTCATGAATGTGATTGACGTTTCTTATTTCACCGCCGAGACCCACCTCACCAAATACTGCGACATTCTCTGGCACTGCCGTATCGCAGAGTCCCGAAAATAACGCTAACGCAATCGCCATATCGGAAGCGGGTTCGTCTATTTTTAAGCCTCCGATAATATTAATATATACATCAAACATACCGAAAATATAGCCTGTCCGTTTTTCAAGTACAGCAAGCAGTAAGCAGAGCCTGTTATAATCAAAGCCGTTAGCCACGCGCCGTGGCTGACCAAAAGCAGTCTTGCTGACAAGTGCCTGCACCTCCGCAAGTACAGGCCGCGAACCTTCCATCGTGCAAAGAATTGATATTCCGCTTATACCGCTCGGTCTGCCCGAAAGAAGCATTTCGGAGGGATTTTCAACCTCCTTAAGCCCTTTATCGAGCATTTCGAAAACACCAATTTCGTTGGCGCGACCAAACCTATTCTTTGCTGACCTTAAAATTCTATATGCAAGCTGTCTATCACCTTCAAAATATAGTACAGCATCTACAATATGCTCAAGCACCTTTGGTCCCGCAATCCCACCATCCTTATTTACATGACCTACTAAAAATACGGGTATTTCCTCTGTTTTAGCCATTCGCATGAACATATTTGTACATTCACGAACCTGCGTTACACTTCCTGCGGTTGAACTAATACCATTTAATACCATGGTCTGGATTGAGTCAATAATTACTATATCAGGTTTGTTTTTCCTTACAGAATTAACAATCGCTTCACAGTCAGTGGAGGAGGCTAAAAACAGCTTATCCGCCTTAGTTTTAAGGCGGTCAGCTCTAAGCTTTATTTGTCGCTCACTTTCTTCTCCCGATACATAAAGCACTTTATAATTTTTACCTAGATAATCGCATATTTGAAGCAGAAGTGTCGATTTACCTATACCAGGGTCTCCCGAAATGAGCACTAGTGAACCTTTGACAAGTCCGCCGCCTAAAACACGGTTAAGCTCCTTAGAACCCGTATCATAACGTATTTCGTCATCATAATTTATATCCGACAGCGAACTAAAATCAATAGCAGAACTAGAAACTGAACCATGTCTAGAATTGCTATCTGTTTCATATTCCTCGAGCGTATTCCACTCACCGCAGGAGCTGCACTGTCCATTCCATTTTAAATGCTCATGCCCACATTCACTGCATATATAAAGTGTTTTGCGTTTCGACATCTATGTCCTCCATTGTTACGTCCTCGTCATCACTTATCTTAAGGAATTCGATGATAGTTTTATAAATATTAAATGCCACCTTTTTTTGGTAATCACTGTTACTTAGGTTAGCGGCATCCTTTTGGTTTGATAAAAAGCCACATTCAATTAATAATGCTGGCTGTACGGTTTCTTTAAAAAGATACATTTCGCTGTCGAGAAGCTTGATTTCCCTGTCATTATCAGGGTCAAGCTCACGGAAGCCCTGCTGCATCATCTGTGCAAGCTTAAAATTGTTCTTATTCTTAGTTGAATAAAACATCTGCGCACCGAAATACTGGGGCTGAGTAAATTGGTTTTGATGAATTGATAAAAATATACTGTCAGGATAGCTGACAACAATCTTCTTTCTGTTATCCATATCAGACAGCTTTTGATTTCTAATTCCAACAATTCCATCATCGTGGATTGATAAATCTTCACTCCTTGTCAACACAACGTCGAAGCCGGAAAATTTAAACAACTGCTGAAGATTTTTAACAATAGCAAGATTGATGTCCTTTTCCAGCTCGCCGCCGACTCCCACACAACCTGAATCAAGTCCGCCATGCCCTGCATCAAGTACAATTACCTTTTTCCCGTTTGCCCCCGCTGCTGCTGGAACCGAGGAAGCAGTATAATTCGCCGTTAACGCCAAAACTAAGACACTAGCTAAAAAAGCCAGCGTAAGCGGTAATTTAAACTTTTTTACTCTCATAACCATGAAATAACCTCCAAAAATGAGTTTGTCTTAATCATAATTATGAAAGGCTGTCAGGAATTATTCGGACTTGTCTCAATTTATTTTTTTTGTTTATAAATAATTTTATCGGCGGTGAACTTTTCACTTGTAATACAGTAAAATCCGAATTCACATGATAAAGGAGACAGCAGGTAAATAAGCATAAAAATAAACGGCGCAAAGCTATATAAATCACCTATTGACATACCAGTAGATAAAAGCATAGATAAAGAATAAGCACCGCCGCTTATAAGCCTAAAGGGTATTAAAAAATCATACCCGATAACATTAAATCTGCTTAACGCAAGAATTACCGAGGGAATGCACATTATAATGCCAATAATAACCCCGATTTTAAGCCATTTCCATTTAATATAACTGTCAATTCTTTTTGCAGAGAGCATTTTAATTTCACGCTGACCGTCTTGATATGCAGAAATAAAAATCATTGAATGATAAAGAAATACAGAAATCACAGCCGAAACAAATTGCAAAAATGAGCTGTCTATAAAAGCCGCTAATGAAAGCGTAACTATAAAAGCCATTATATTACCTATAACAGCAAAACCTAATGTTTTGAGTAGTAAAAATGGAAATGATTTTCTCTGCATAAATTTAAAACCTCGCTTTATAATAATAATGCACTTTCACGAAAGGACAAAATAATAATGGATAAAAATATTCTTCACGGTAATAAAGCAAAAATGCGTCCCGACCAAAGCCTCACACCACGCTTTACGAATTATGTTGTAAATGATTATGTAACTAGAGATGGTACGGTTTATAACCGACTTGGCGATGACGCAGAATTTTGTAAAAAAGAAGTCGATAGCAATAAAAAATAACCTTAAAAGGTAATGAGGGCGAATTATAAAATTCGCCCCTTTTTTATTCTAATACACTCGTTATAATTTTTTCGAGTATTTGAAGCGAATGTTCGCGGGTTTCTGTAAGACTCGCTTTTTCATCATTATTAACCTTATTTCTTACGGCGATATACATATCCTCGGGGCATGATGCCTCCCACAACGCAGTAGTAGCATAATTACTACCCTTTACTTTGAAAAAATACTTATCCTCGATATTAAGATTATCGGGATAAATTTGACTTATGTCAATTAACACATTGGCTTCATCTAAATCTTCTCCAAAAACAGAATAGAACATACTCTTATTACCCATGATTAGCTGACTGGTCCCTGCCTGTATCTCACCAAAAAGCTTCGTAGTATTCGCCATAACAGTATCAGCGTTTGAGGTTGAATCCTGATATATATCTATAAAGTATGTATCAACATGAACCTTACCGTTGCCGTTATAATCCTCGCAGTAGGCTTCAAATGCTTCCTCTATCGCATCTTGCTTTAAATACAGCGTGGTAGATAAACCTGGGGTATTTGTTATCACAAGAACCCTAATATCCATCTTCTCTCTGCCCAAAAAATCATAAGCAAAGAGCGCAAGCAAAACTGTTATGAATGCAGCAAAAAGCAAGTGGATTTTGTAATGATAAAAAAAATTTTCAATTTTTGCTTTGCCGTGAAGCTCTATTATAGGTGGTTTTTCCTCTTTTATTATTTCACTTTCTTCTATTAAGCCCTGCTTTAGTTTAAGCAGCTCTCTTTTATCATCTGAAATTGACATATTTATTTGCGCCACCTTTCGAACACAGGTTTAAATAATCGGCTTCATAGTCGGAAATAATAATACATCTCTTATTGAGGCACTATCCGTAAGCAGCATTACAAAGCGGTCAAGCCCCATTCCGAGTCCACCCGTAGGCGGTAGTCCATACTCAAGTGCTGTTAGGAAATCCTCGTCAAGCTCTGCATTCGCACCTTGTTTTCTTTTTTCCTCAACCTGCTTCACAAAGCGTTCTCTTTGGTCAATCGGGTCATTAAGCTCACTAAATGCGTTTCCAAACTCACTTGCGTTTATAAAATACTCGAAGCGTTCTGTAAACATAGGCTCACTCGGCTTCCTCTTTGCAAGTGGAGAATTTTCAACTGGATAATCATAAATAATCGTTGGTTGAATTAGCTTGTCTTCGACATAGGCTTCAAAAAGCGCAACGAGAACATCACCCTTAGTTGCGTTTGTCGAAACCTCAACGTGGAGGTTCTTTGCGGCACTTCGAGCATCTTCATCAGAAGTCCAGCTATAATAATCACAATCTGTTTGCTTTTTAACAGCTTCAACCATTGTGAGACGTTCCCACTTTTTGCCAATGTTTATCATCTGATCCTTATAAGGCACAACATCAGTACCACATATTTTCATCGCAACAGTACGATATAAGTCCTCGATTAAATCCATCATACCAAAATAATCGGTGTATGCCTGATACATTTCGATAGTGGTAAACTCAGGGTTATGTGTTGCATCCATGCCCTCGTTTCTGAAAATACGCCCAACCTCATAAACCTTATCAAAGCCGCCAACAACAAGCTTTTTAAGATATAGCTCTGTCTCAATTCTAAGATACATGTCTATATCAAGTGCATTGTGATGTGTTCTAAAAGGACGAGCTGCTGCACCTATTTCGAGTGTATGAAGTACAGGTGTATCAACTTCAAGGAAACCTAAATTATCAAGATAGGCACGAATTTCGCGTAAAATTAACGACCTAGTAACAAAGGTTTTCTTTACATCAGGATTAGCAATTAAATCAAGATAACGTTTTCTGTAACGCTCCTCCTTATCACGCAGACCGTGCCATTTTTCGGGTAAAGGTAGCAGCGATTTTGATAGAAGTATAATCTCCTTGCAATGAACTGAAATTTCTCCTCTTTTGGTGCGAAAAACGAAACCAGTTACACCAACAATATCGCCTAAATCCCACTTCTTAAATTCCTTAAAGCTATCCTCGCCTATATCGTCTATTCTTACATAAATTTGCATTCTATCACTGCTGTCACGCACATCGATAAAGTTAGCTTTACCCATATCACGCCAGCTTGTAATACGTCCCGCAATATATACAGTCTCGTTTTCAAGCACTTCAAATTCATTGCGTATAGTTTTATTCAGAATACTTACAGGAAACTTTGTAATTTCATAAGGATTTTTACCCTCTGATTTTAACTCGTTCAGCTTTTCTATACGAATTCTGTTTTGTTCACTTAGCTGTAGTAGTGCATCCTCTTCTGAAAGGACTTCTTCTGGTGTGTTATTTATATTATTTTCGCTCATTTACCTTTGACTTCCTTTGATGTTATTTTGATATTTCGAGTATCTTATATTGTGCAGAGCCGCTCGGTGTATTGGCTTCAACCACATCTCCTACCTTATGCCCCATACAAGCACTACCAATAGGTGACTCATCTGAAATTTTTGCTTTTGCCATGTCAACCTCTTTAGAACCAACAATTTGGAGACTTATTTCTTGGTTAGTGCTTACATTCTTAATCTTAATCTTATTTCCTATTTGTACATGCTCAGTGGTCAAGTTATCTGCATCAAGAATTTCTACATTCATTAAGGTTGCTTCGATTTCAGCTATACGGGCTTCGACAATACCTTGCTCGTTCTTTGCCTCGTCATATTCTGAGTTCTCAGACAAGTCTCCGAAGGATAATGCCACTTTGATTTTATCCGCTATATCACGTCGTTTGACAGTTTTTAAGTATTCAAGCTCCTCCTCAAGTTTTTCAAGACCCTCTTGAGTTAAAATTGTCTGTTTCATTGCCATTAAAATGTCCTCCTATTGTGTTTTTGTAATTAATACTTCTAAAGCTTTATTTATTTGCGCATCTTGTGTAGCACCTAGATTAGAGAGATCATTTTCAACCCCGAACTGATTTTCGACTATATATTCGGGTTTTAGCCCACCCTCGTTAAAGGCTGTACCTCCAGCTGACTTAACCATCATGTACGAAATTGAAATCGCTGTCCCATCACGGAAATTCTGTGTATGAGGTATAATAGCGTTTCCGCTTGAGGCTACACCTACTAGCTGTGCCGACTTAAAATCCTTTAAAATAGCAGTGAAAAGCTCACTTATCATTTCAGTACTGTTATCTATTAAAACAATCATCGGAATATCAACGCTTTCAAATTCATCAGTTCTAATAATATTATTGATTATTCCACCTTTATATTCCGCTGTCGCAACAATAGTTGATGGTACAAGCATGTTTAGTATATCTTTTAACGGTTGTATTAATACTCCTTTTGAGCCTCTCACATCAAAAATAATGCCTTTTACACTCTTTTCAGTCATATTAAGATAAATTTCTTTAAACTGCTCGGCGGTATTTTCATAAAAACCGTTAATTCTGATAAAACCAAAATCATTATAAATAACTCCATATACAGACTTAACTTCTACCTGCTGACGCATTAGGGTATACTTCTGGTCCTCGCCGTTTCTCTGTATATTTATGGAAACACGGGTACCTTCTTCACCGCTCAGAAGCTTAATCGCCGCTTCAGCACCGATTTCGAGAACCGCCTCGTTATTGATGCTCGTAATTACGTCACCCACTCTAATAGACTGCGCGTAAGCAGTAGAACCTTCATATACACCGACAACCTTTATATAACCGCCTTCTTCTCGCTCAACCTTCATTCCTGCGGTTATTATCTTACCCTTAAGAAACTGCTGCTGTTCGTAATACTCTGAGGTAGTCAGATACCTCGCATTCGGGTCATTTGAACCAAGTGCATAGCCATCAACAATGCTTTCGAGTAAATAGTCCTTATCACTGCTGAAAAGGCTGTTGCTTCGTACATAAGAGTCGATTTCCTGAAGCTTTGTATATATCTGCTCTCTCTCCTCGACACCCGCAATTTTTTCGTTATACATATTAAGAGACAGCGTCATCGTTAACACAAACGTAATCGCAGACGCTATCGCAACAAGACTTATGCAAATTCCAAGTGAAAACTTTCTATTCATTAACTGCCTTTCCTTGAACCTAGGTAAAATCGCAAGCGACACTGCTAAGCAACTTGCTTTGCAGTGTCACAAATTTACTAAACTCAATAAGCTATACTCTTAAATGCTTACCCATGCTAAATATTGTACCAACGGCACCCAGTAAAGCTCCCAAAATGCAGTTTGCCGCAAGTACATACCAGTTAACTGTATCGAAGGGTATAATATTAACGAGGCCTAATACCTTTAATATCGTCACATCACCTAAGAAAAGTGAAATAACCGACTCGTATGCAAGCTTCGTCAGTAGCCATGATACCCCACCCGCAATAATTCCGATAAACATTCCCTCAATAAAAAAAGGAAATTTAATAAAAGAATTCGTCGCACCTACATGCTTCATAATGCTGATTTCCATGCGTCTTGAATAAACACTTGTTCTCGCTGTGTTATACACAATTACAAGACACACAACGATTAAGGCGATAAGTACAGCACCGCCAATAACTGTAAAGGTTGTGCGGATGCTTACTAAAAAGTTTGCAAAATCATACGGAGCCGAGACCTTTTCAACGCCGCTTATCTGCTTAAATTCTGTTACTATGGTATCGATTTTTGTAATATCATTGAGAGTTACAATAAAGGTATTAGGCATAGGATTATCGCCTAGATAATCAAAAAGAAGATAATAATCTTCACCCATCTTCTCTCTGTACTCGTCCCAAGCCTCTTCCTTTGATTTGAACCTAACACTCTGCTTATAAATATTAGAGTTCAAAACGTCAGTTATATGTGTAATATCAGTCGAGGTTGCATCAGTTTCAACAAAGACAATAACCTCATTCTTATCCTCAACGTTTCCAATTATAATGCCAATATCAACTGCAAAAAGTGCAGCAAGACCTATTAATAGCAAGCTTACCATCATAATACAAAAGCTTGCAAAGGACATCATTCGATTGTGCCAAACCGAAACTATACCTTGCTTTACAAGATACGAAAAATTACTCCCCCTCATGGCTGCCTCCTATATAATCATCGAAAGCAACACTGCCTTTTTTGAGATTTATTATTCGTCCTCCAAAATACTGAACCAAATCATGCTCGTGAGTTACCATTAAAACAGTCGTACCGCATTTGTTGATATCCTTTAGCAGCTCAACTATTTCATAAGAAAGCTCAGGGTCAATATTTCCAGTAGGCTCGTCTGCAATAATAAGCCCAGGGTCCGAAGCAAAGGCACGGGCAATCGCCACACGCTGCTGCTCACCGCCCGAAAGCTGTCCAGGGTACGCCTTAGCCTTATCGCTAAGCTTAACTAGATTAAGCACATAAGGAACACGTTGCCTTATAAATCTACTCGATTTATCGGTTACACGAAGCACGAAGGCTACATTTTCGTATACAGTAAGGTTAGGTATTAAACGGAAATCCTGAAATATCATGCCGATTGAACGTCTAAACTTAGGGATTTTATTTCCTTTAAGCTTAGATAGATTATATCCGTTAACGAATACCCTTCCGCTTGTCGGTAGTTTCTCCCTTGTTAAAAGTTTTAACAAGGTGCTTTTACCAGCTCCGGAATTTCCCACTATGAATACAAATTCACCGTCGTTTATCCTTATATTAACATCATTAAGAGCGTCGACACCGCCGCCGTCCTTATAATGCACATCAACATTCTTAAATTCAACCATGGAAAATAATTTTCAATCCTTTTTTTAGAACTTAACAGGGTCTGCTGAAAGATATTTTTTAACCATGAGTGCAATTTTAAACACGATTGCATGGTCAAACTCTCTTAAATCAAGACCTGTAAGCTTCTTTATTTTATCAAGACGATACACTAATGTATTTCTGTGAACGAATAGTTTTCTGGAGGTTTCCGAAACATTGAGATTGTTTTCGAAGAAACGCTGAATTGTAAAGAGTGTCTCGTGGTCGAGAGACTCAATAGAGCCTTTCTTAAAGATTTCTTTTAAAAATGTCTCGCAAAGTGTCGTAGGCAGGTGGTAAATAAGCCTTGCGATGCCAAGATTGTCGTAGCTCACAATAGACTTGTCCGTATCAAACACCTTACCAACCTCGAGTGCAATTTGCGCCTCCTTAAAGCTTCTTGCAAGATCCTTAACACCTACAACAGGTGTACCAATACCAACATTAACACGGGTAAAGAATTCCGTTGACAGCGTATCTGAAATAGAACGTGCAAGCTTCTCTAAATCCTTGACATCTATATTATTTTTTATTTCCTTTACTAAAACAATATCAGTCTCAGCTATATTAAACACAAAATCCTTATTTTTATCAGGGAAAAGATTTTGAATAACATCATAAGATGAAACATCATTTGTCGAAATAATATTCACAAGGAATACGACACGGCTGATATCAGCGTTAAAATGCAGCTCTCTGGACTTTATGCTTATATCGCCAGGTAAAACGTTGTCAAGAATTATATTCTTAATAAAGTTGTTTCTGTCATACTTCTCATCATAATACTGCTTAATACTTGAAAGAGAGATAGCAAGAACAGATGCATATTTACCTGCTACCTCGTCGGTTCCTTCTACGAAAACCGCATAATCTGGTTTTACATGAACACCAAAAGGCTTGTATGTATAACCGTCGCGAATAAAAATATCGTGCGATTCACCAAGCTCTATTGAGAAAAAATCGCTGCTAGTGCCAATTCTTGATAGCTCGCTGCAAGCTACAACTGTTGCATTTTCATCGATAACGCCGATGACACGGCCAATAGCGTCCTTCATCTGATGGACTACACCTTGAAATAATCTGTTTGACATAACTGTCTCCTTTTCTTAATTCCATTGGTATTTGTAATTTTCCGTTGTGATGCTCTCCTCCAAAAAATGGGGCTGCTAAAACGGCATATTACATTAATACATATATTCTACAAGAAAACTCAGAAAAAATCAAGTATTTTTTATATAAAATGTAAATTTTTCTTATTAATTTTTAATAATATTGCTAAAATGTGTAAAATATGGTACAATAAACTTAATTTTAAATGGAGGATTGAGAGGAATTTATATAAAAAATGGATTACTTTAAAAATTATGAACGAATGTGAAGTCGCATTTCAATATATTCTATAAAATTTGAAAGGACTTTTTATGAAAAAGACTTATTATATAACAACACCAATTTATTATCCCTCGGGAAACCCACATATCGGACATTGCTACACGACAGTAGCTTGCGATACAATAGCACGATACAAAAGATTTCAGGGTTATGATGTTATGTTTTCCACTGGAACCGACGAACATGGAATGAAAATTGAAGCAAATGCTAAAAAAGCGGGTGTTTCACCAAAAGAGTTTGTTGATGTAATTGTTGAGAATTTCCAGAAGCTGTGGGGATACATGAATATCAGCTATGACCGATATATACGCACTACAGATGAATTTCATATGAAAGCTGTTCAGGAAATATTCAAGCAGCTTTATGACAAAGGGCATATTTATAAAGGCAGCTATACAGGTAAATACTGCATACCATGTGAAAGCTTCTGGACCGAAACTCAGCTTAAGGAAGGTAAGTGCCCCGATTGTAACCGTGATGTTATAGATTCGAATGAAGAATCATATTTTTTAAGAACCTCGGCATTTGCTGAAAAAATCGAGAAGCTTCTAACCGAAACCGATTTTCTTCGTCCCGAAAGCCGTGTTAATGAGATGATAAATAACTTTATCAAGCCAGGGCTTGAGGATTTATGCATATCACGAAGCAGTTATAAATGGGGTATCCCTGTACCGCTTGATGAAAAGCATGTAATCTATGTATGGATAGATGCATTGTCAAATTATATCACACTTCTCGGTTACGGCAATGATAAATATAACGACTTTGATAAATACTGGCCTTGTGATTTGCACATGACCGGCAACGAAATAGTGCGTTTTCATTCAATAGTATGGCCTATTATGCTGATGATGCTGGATTTACCGCTCCCTGAAAAGCTTTATTCCCACGGCTGGATAAACTTCAATGGTGTAAAAATGAGCAAAAGCCTCGGTAATGTAGTAGACCCATTTATTCTTGGTGAGCGTTACGGTGTTGACACTATTCGTTATCAAATACTTCGCGATATGCCTTATGCGTCTGATATGTCGTATTCGAATGAAAATATGCTCTCAAGAATTAATTCTGATCTTGCAAATGATTTAGGTAACCTTGTCTCGCGTACTGTTGCAATGGTGGAAAAATATTTTGGCTCCAAGCTACCGATTGGAAGGCAAGCTGGTGAGATGGATAATGAATTAATCTCAATGGCAAGCGGGCTTTCAGCTAAGATTGATAAGCTTATTGATGAGCCACAGCTTTCAGTCTCTCTTGCCGAAATTTTTAAGGTTGTTTCCAGAGCCAATAAATATATCGATGAGACATCACCATGGATTTTAGCAAAGGACGAAACAAACAACCCAAGACTTGCAACTGTGCTCTATAATCTTCTTGAAGTAATTCGTATCACATCTTCCCTTTTGGCATCTTTTATGCCTAACACAATGCCTAAGATATGGGAACAGATTGGTGCCAACAATGCCGCAGTAAGCTACGAGAATGTTAGTAAATGGGGTGTACTTCCTCTTGATATAGAGGTTAAGCGGGGCGAAATTATCTTCCCGCGTTATGATGCAGAAAAGGAAGTAGAGTATCTTAACTCTGTTATAAAGCCCGCAGAGATTAAAACCGTTATCGACGAGGATTTGGATAAGGCAAACGTTATCTCAATCGGAGACTTTCAGAATATAAAGCTTCGTACAGGAACTATTACAGAATGCGTAAAGGTTGAGAAGTCAAAAAAGCTGCTAAAGCTTCAAGTTGACGACGGCAGAAGCGGACGGCAGATAGTTTCGGGTATCGCTGAATGGTATAAGGCAGAGAATTTAATAGGTAAAAAGATTGTTTTCGTAGCAAATCTTTCACCTGCAAAGCTATGTGGTGAGGAAAGCCAAGGAATGATACTGGCTGCCGACATTGGTAACGCTTGTAAGGTAGTATTCCTAGATGATGATATCCCAAATGGTAGTGTAATCAGATAATATATTTAAAATGTCGATAATATATTTATTGACATTTTTATTTTTATATGTTAATATAATATCGATGAGGGGATGACACCCATAATAAAAAACAATACATCGAAAAATTTAATAGTATGTTGCAAGGGGGATGACACCCATGGAAAAAAACGTTGTTGTAACAGACGAATTCGGTAACAAGCTAGACTACACCTATCCTAAAAGAGCTAGGGGTTTAATAAAAAGTGGTAGGGCAAGGCTTGTAAGTGAAAACGAAATCCGATTAGTTCGTCCTACAAGTCTCTGCCCTTCAAATTCAGATTTGGAGGATTTTTTAATGCAAAATATTAATAACGGCGAAAACGTACAGGATATCGTTAATTTTGTCAATCAGGTAGATAAAGAGCTTATCTTTGAAAACGTAAATGAGGAGGTTCAGAAACCTAAAGCTATTTATTTTAATGCCCGTGAATGGCGTTTCAATCCTATATGTAACAGCAATGTCGGCGAGCGTGCCATGATAACTGATATGAATGGCGAAATCAATGAAGCCTGGTGTATCGGTGATTGGAAGCGTAACTGGACAGAAATTCAAACCGAAAGCTTAACGCTTGAAAAAAACACCGATTATGTCTTTACCTTTTGGCTTAATGGCGGTGAAAACGACAGACATCAAGAAACCTGCCAGCTTCAGATTATCTTCGACGAGGATGACGATAATCGTTATAACTCTAAACTTAACAGAAGCTTTATAAAGCCTGTAAAGCAGTATAAGGGCTGGGTTCTCTTTGAAATTCCATTCAAAACGCAAAGCAATGGTACTACCAGATTAAAGTTTGCAGTAATGGATGCACACATGGCTATTCTTCCTGCTAAGGACAAGGAAACGTATAAACTGCTACCTAACGAGAAAATTGACCCAAGAATTCCGCAGCGTCATAATATCGTATTTGAGGATGGTTTTCCTAGGGATTCCGATTGGTCGTATCTTGTTTTTGGTAGCGGCTTTACGACTAAAGCGAAAATGATGTTTGACAGTTGGAATAATAACGGCAACGATACCTGCGCTGACGACTGTGATAATGAAGGCTTTGATTTCCAAAAATTTAAAGAAAAAGCCTCCGATTATGCTACAAAAAGTGGTGAAACGATAGGAAAATTTGCTTCCGAAACCGCCGAAAAAGCAACAGCGTTTGCTAAAAAGGCTGCCGATTACACTGGTGCAAAGGCTAAGGAAATCAAACATTCAGCGATTAATTCAGAGTTTGTGCGAAAGCATATTTTAAATGAAATCGATTTTGACGAAATCAAGGATTTAGTTGAGGAGTCGGTTGAAGATGTCGTTGAAAATATCGAAAACGAAGTGAACGAAGAAACCTTAGAGCAGCTCCAGGAGCAGATCATGAGTCATCTCCGCGAAGAAATGCTTAAGGAAATGGATAATATGTTCAAATAAATAATAAAAATACGGGAAGCTAAGCTTCCCATATTTTTATTTATTGTAAAATTTTAACAAAGTGTTCTTTAACGTAGGTTTGAATATTCCAATGTGATCTAAATCAGGATATATTTCATACTCAATCTGTGTAATATTATAGTTATCACATCTGCTAATAAACTCCTTAGTATAGGTAAGAATTTCCTTTTCCTCCGCTCCCCCAGTAGTTACATAAATATTTTTATCCAACACCTCATTTTTATTAAAATATTCAGCCTCATATGCAAGATTGTATCTGTTAACTGTTGACATCCATAAAGATGGACTACTAATTAAATAATAATAGAACGGTTGGTTTTCATATGCATCAGAGGTGAAAGCTGCATAATGCGTAAACAATCCCCCAAGTGAATGACCGCTAAGTGTCGATTTTGAAAAATCAATACTATATATTTCACTAAGATAAGGCGATAAATTGTTTGTGATAAATTCCAAGAACTTAGTGTTATCTGTAACAAACTCACGCATACGCACCTGAACATCTTCGGCATCTATCTCATAATCATAACCGATACTGACCAGAATAATATCTTCTATTTCATGATTTACCATCAAAGGTAGTAGCTCTGCGTGATCGCTTAAGCGCCATATACCATCAGTCATCATAAACATAGGATAAAGATTATTTTTATTATAATCGGGCGGCAGGGTTATGTGAACAATATAATTTGAATTAAGCTCCTCGTCATAAATCTTAATCTCACTAATAAACTCGGCTACATCAGTAATTTCATCATAATATTTTTGCTTGCTGGATACCTCAGAAGTAATTATACTGCTTCTCTCCACATCGGACATAGTATTTATAAGTATGTTTTTATTGTTATTGCTTTCCTTGTTACAAGAAGAAATAATTACCGAAAATACAAATATAATCAATATTAAGCATAATTGTTTAAGTTTCATAGAAGCCCCTTTTTAAGTATTCTTATCAGTTGTATGGAAGGTTTTAAGATTGCCGATTTTTTGACGGCGTTCCTCAAGAACCTCCTCAACTTCACCCCACGGAAGGTTATTTTCAACACACATTACCATTACATGATAAAGCAGGTCTGCAATTTCGTTTTTAAGTTCGTCATTATCCTTATTCTTAGCAGCGATAACCATTTCAGTGCATTCCTCGCCGCATTTTTTAAGAATTTTGTCTATTCCCTTTTCGAATAAATAACAGGTATAAGATCCTTCCTCAGGATTCTTTTTTCTGTTTATAACTACATCGTATAACCCATTATAAATATCCATTTTAAATAATCCTTTCAAAAAAGCAGTTGTGATTTCCTGTGTGACAGGCTGCTCCTATTTGCCGAACCTTGACAAGAAGTGTATCATTGTCGCAGTCGGTGTAAATTTCCATAACCTCTTGAAGATGCCCTGAAGTCGCACCTTTATTCCAAAGTTCATTTCTTGAGCGGCTCCAAAACCATGTATATCTAGTTTCAATCGTCTTTTTAAGGCTTTCCCTGTTCATATACGCCAGCATTAGAACCTCGCCCGTTTCTATATCTGTAACAATAACGGGAATAAGCTCAGTTTTAATAAAATATTTATCCAAATCGTTCATATCAGCGTACCTCAATATTATTTTTCTTTAAATATTCTTTAACTTGATTGACTGTCAGCTCCCCAAAATGAAAAAGTGAGGCAGCGAGTGCCGCTGTCGCTTTAGTTTTTTCAAAAACCTCAAGAAAATGGTCTATTTTTCCACAACCACCACTTGCAATTACGGGTATATTTACACGGCTGCACACAGCATTCAGCATTTGTATATCAAAACCGTTTCTGGTACCGTCTGCATCCATCGAATTAAGACAAATTTCACCTGCTCCCAAAGCTTCGATTTTAGTTACCCAATCTATAAGCTTAATATCGGTTTCAATTCGTCCGCCGTTCATGGTCACGATAAATTCGCCGTCGCTGTTACGCTTTGCATCTATACCGACTACCACGCACTGACTGCCAAAAATATCGGCACCCATTCTTATTAACTCTGGGTTCTTAACAGCGCCCGAGTTTACCGAAATCTTGTCAGCTCCCGCTCTTAGCACTTCTTTAAAATCATCTACTGTATTAATTCCACCACCGACAGAGAGCGGAACGAATACTTGACTTGCAGTTTCTTTTACCACATCAAGAATAAGCCCCCTACCCTCGTGTGAAGCTGTTATATCATAAAAAACAATTTCATCTGCACCTTGACTGTTATATTCACGGGCAAGTTCAACAGGGTCACCGATGTCCTTAACCCCTTCAAAGTTTACACCCTTAACCACCTTACCCGCTCTTACATCAAGGCATGGAATTATACGTTTAGCTAACATTATGCACCTCGCCGCCGATTTTAATAGCTTCATCAAGAAGCAAGGTTTTATTATAAATCGACTTTCCGCAAATCGCACCATAAATATTAAGCCTTGCAAGCTCTGAAATATCATCAATCGATTTTATTCCGCCGCTTGCGATAACGTTTCCGCCAAGTGCAGAGAGCGTTTTGTGGAGTGACTCGGTCATCTCAAAATTTGGTCCCTCGAGCGTTCCGTCCTTATCTATATCAGTTACTATAAAGAACAAAACACCCATCGAACACATTTTTACCGTTAAATCCAGATAATAGACATCACTAGTTTCAAGCCAGCCCTCAGTCTGAACATAACCGTTCTTTGCATCAATTCCTACTGCAATTCGTCCACCATATTCCTTAACCGCTTCACGAACGAGCTCAGGATTTTTAATTGCCGCAGAGCCTAATATAACACGGGAAATTCCATTGCTTAGATACATCTCAACTGTATCCAGTGAGCGTATACCCCCACCGACCTCAATGCGAAGTCCTGTATTCTTCGCAACATCAATAAATACATCCTTATTCTTTTGTGTAGCATCTTTTGCACCGTCGAGGTCAACCATGTGTATCCACCTTGCTCCAAGGTTTTCAAAACTTTTGGCAGTCTCCATATAATTATCGGCAACCTTTTCGACTGTATTATAATCACCCTTAAATAGTCTGACGCAGTTGCCATCCTTAATATCAATAGCGGGAAGTATAATCATTTTATTACGCTCCTTTTTCATTAAATAAGGCAGAATTCTTTTAAGATATTAAGCCCAGTCTCACCACTTTTTTCAGGGTGGAACTGACATCCAAAAACATTACTGCTGAAAACTATTGCAGGAACTTTATCACCATATTCACAGTAAGCGGCTATGTTTTCACTGCCGCAATCGGCAGCATATGAATGTACAAAATACACATAATCGCCGTTCTCAAATGAACCAGATAATCCACATTCAGTATTTTTTACCAACTCATTCCAGCCCATGTGAGGAATAATCAAATTTTCAGGTGTCATTAACTTTACTTCACCCTTAATTAAACCTAAGCCCTCAGTTTCAAAAAACTCGTAGCTTCTTTCAAATAAAAGCTGCATACCAAGACAAATGCCAAGCAGAGGCTTTTTCTTCGCCTCTGCCTTTATTACATCTACAAGTCCTGATGAAATAAGCATCCTCATCGCATCTGGGAAGGCTCCCACACCAGGAAGTATAAGCCTATCAGCTTTTATTATATCCTCTGCTTTACCGCTTATAATGCTTTCAAAGCCTAAATAATCCAAGGCGTTTTTTACACTAAAGAGATTTCCTGCACCATAATCAATTATAACAATCACTATACCAAAACTCCCTTTGTAGATAAAGCCTCTCCGTTTCCTAAAGGCTTAACAGCTTTTCTTAACGAATGCGCCAGTGCCTTAAACATAGCTTCAATTTTGTGATGGTCGTTTGAACCATACACGCACTTGATGTGAATGGTAATTCCCGCATTAAATGCAAATGCTCTCATAAACTCCTCAACAAGACAAGTTTCCAGCTCGCCGACTTTTTCATCAGTAAACTCTGCTTCAAAAACCAAAAACGGTCTGCCGCTTATGTCGAGTGCACAAATACCAAGTGCTTCATCCATAGGAATTTGTGCGTTTCCGTAACGCTTAATTCCCTTTTTATCACCGAGACTTTCGTTAAAAGCCTTACCCAAGACTATTCCTATATCCTCTGCGGTATGATGTCCGTCAACCTCTAAATCGCCCTTACAGGTTAGCTTTAAGTCGAAGCCTCCATGAACTGTTAAGGCGGTAAGCATATGGTTTAAAAAGCCTATGCCTGTGGAAATCTCATTAATGCCGCTGCCGTATATATTGAGCTCTGCGTTTATATCTGTTTCCTTCGTTTTTCTATTAACCTTAACCATCACTTATACTCCTTTAATGCTGCTAATAAAGCCATATTTTCATTATCAGTCCCACAGGTTATTCTTAAATATTTACCCATAAAACGTATTGCAATACTTTTACTAAGTAAATATTCGTAAATCTCTTTAGCACTGTCGGTTCTTATCAATACAAAATTTGTTTTTGGCTTATATATCTGTTCAAAAAAATCGAAATCGCCGTTTATCAGCTCCCAGTATAGGCTTCTGATTGAGTTTTTAATAAGCTCAACATTATTTTCTATCCTCTCTTTATCAGATAAAACATAAGTGCCGATTGCCTGAGTAATTGAGTTTACGTTGTACGGAGATTTAGCGGCTCTTAGTGCCTTTGTGTTAGCGAGAGACGTAACCGCAAAGCCTAACCTTACCGCAGCCATTCCTATCGCCTTTGAACAGGTTTTTAATACTATAAGGTTATCAAAATTATCAGTTTCATTAATAAAGCTTTCATTATCGTTCCAAAATTCCATATAAGCTTCATCAACTATAACTAGTGCATTAACTTTATTAAGAAGCTTGGCGATTTTATCAGCCGTGATGCCTTCTGATGTGGGATTGCATGGATTTGAAAACAGAATACATTGAACATTATTTTCATTAGCATAATCAATCACAAAGTCGAAATCAACTTGAAAATTTTCGTCCTTTGTAAGCACCTCAACATCTAACTCATAAATTTGTGAATAAAAGCTGTACATCGAAAAATCTGGCGAAAAGCAAATAACCTTAGAGCCCTTTTCTAAAAAGCATCCTGTAATTATGCTAATCAGCTCATCTGAGCCGTTTCCAGCAGTTACGCAGTCGGGATTTACATCATAAAGCTTAGCAAATGCCTTGATGGTTTCTGTAGCATAAGGGTCTGGATATCTATTTATAGGAACACTATTTATAACCTCTGAAAGCTCTGAGTTATCAAGCTTAATGAAGCTTTCGTTAGCATCAAGCCTAATTTTATATTCACCGCTGATAGGCTCATACGGTTCAAGCTCGCGTAGTTTTTTTACAAGCTGATACATTAAATTACTTTTCCTTTCAAGGCTGTATTCTTACTTTGATAGAATTTGCGTGTGCGGTTAATTGCTCCCTTTCCGCAATTCTTATTATATCGGAGGCCGCCTCACTTAGCGACTCTTTTGTATAGTAGATATAACTATATTTCTTAATAAAGCTGTCAACAGAAAGCGGTGAAAAAAATCTCGCAGTTCCGCCTGTGGGTAAAACATGGTTAGGTCCTGCATAATAATCTCCAAGTGGTTCGGGTGAATACTCACCCAAAAAGAGCGAGCCGCAGTTATAAAGCTTCCCAATATAATCAAGCGGATTTTCCACTAAAACCTCAAGATGCTCAGGTGCAAGTGCATTTGCAAGTGTTACCGCTTTTTCAATAAAAGGAACAATTATTATTGCGCCATAATTATCAATTGAGCTTCGCATTATTTCGGTTCTCGAAAGCAGGTTAATCTGTCTTTCAAGCTCCTTAGCTGTTTCCTTTGCGACTTCCTCGCTGTCGGTTAATAAAATTGAGCTTGCAATTTTGTCATGCTCTGCTTGTGATAATAAATCAGCCGCAATGTACTTCGGATTTGCTTTACTGTCAGCTATAATCAGTATTTCGCTAGGTCCTGCAATCATATCTATATCAACTGTTCCGTACAGCAGCTTTTTCGCTGTGGCAACGTAAATGTTTCCAGGACCCACTATTTTGGACACGGCTGGAATAGTTTCAGTGCCGTATGCTAGTGCCGCTACCGCCTGTGCACCACCACATAAAAATACTCTGTCAACTCCGCATAGCTTTGCAGCAACGAGAATGTCCTTATTAGGTGTGCCGTCCTTTAGTGGAGGAGTAACCATAATTATTTCGCCGACACCTGCAATTTTCGCAGGAATAGCATTCATGAGCACAGACGACGGATATGCAGCAAGCCCACCTGGTACATAGATGCCAACCTTGTCGAGACCCCTAACTCTTTGACCTAGTATTACGCCGCTTTCGTCGGTTGTCATGTAACCATTCTGCTTTTGCTTTTCGTGAAATTTAGTTATGTTTTCTATGCAGTTAAGCATCGAATTAACAAATTCAGAATCTGCTTCGGTTAACGCATCGTTCATTATATCTTCGGGTACTTCGTAAAACTTGGTATTAGGGCTATCAAATTTTGCTGTATATTTTTGTACTGCCTTATCACCGTTGCTATAAACATCGTCGATTATTTCCTTAACTGTTTTTTCGACATCAATATTTGTTTGCTTACTGCGGCTTTCGACTTCCTTTAAAAAATCTAGCTCGCTGCCATCAGCATAAATAGTTTTTATCATAATCAGTCCCCTTTTAATTCTTTCTCGATAAGAGCCACAAGCTCATCAATCCTAGTTTTCTTGAGCTTCATGCTAACCGTGTTAACAATTAATCTTGCCGAAATCGGCACAACATCTTCGTAAATTTCAAGTCCATTTTCAAAAAGAGTAGTGCCTGTTTCCACAATGTCCACAATCCCGTCAGCAAGACCTAAAAGCGGCGCAAGCTCAACAGAGCCTTCTATTTTTACTATATCAACATCCATACCCTTTTTTTCAAAGAAGCTGCGAGTTACGTTTGTGTACTTCGTTGCAACTGTCTTAACTCCATGACCAGCATAAAAATCATATCCCTTTTTACCCGCAAGAGCAAATCGGCATTTCCCGAAGCCTAAATCAAACACCTCAAAATATTTACCGCCGTATTCGAGAATTGTATCCTTACCTACGATACCGATATCGCAGACACCATGTTCAACATAGGTGATCACGTCAGCCGCTTTTGCGAGCACGATTTCAAGGTTTTCCTCGGGAATATTTAAAATCAAGCGCCTACCCTTTTCTCTAAGCTCTGTGACATTGAAGCCTATTTTTTCAAACAGGTTTACGGTATCTTTTTCAAGTCTGCCTTTTGTAAGAGCAATTCTGATTGTTCTGTTATATGCCATATTAATCATCTATCCTTTTATATTTCTTGAAACTCTTTTTTACCGTTATTTAAAATCAGCATTTTATGTATACCCTTTGCCCTGCCATATCTTATAGCTTCATCCTTTGAACAGAGAAGTGCATGGTCTACTGTGCTTCCGTTTTTAATCAGCTTCTTAATTTCTATAATGCCGTTTACTATATCACCGTTCTCAATAAAAGCTACTATATCAGCGGCCTTGTGGGTATTCATATCCTTATATTTAGTTAGATAAGCATTTACTGCCGCGTTTACATTAACACCAAAGCCAGTAGCTGGAAGTGAATTTCCAAAGTCACCAAGCAAAGTATCATAACGTCCACCTGACAAAACAGGCTTACCGTAACCCTCAATATATCCCTTGAAAAGTATTCCCGTATAATAATCAGTTTTATTAACCATGCTAAAATCCACTGACAGCTTATCAGTAATCCCAAGCTGACAAAGCTGATTATAAAGAGTATTAAGCTTATCAATGCAAAGCACAAGCTCAGGGGCTTTATAATATCCCCGTGCTAACTCAAACACCTCACTGCCGCCAAAAAGCTTTGGTAAAATGCGTAAAGCCTCTGTAGCTGGGCATTTAGGTAATTTATCAAGAAATGCACCCAACTCGTTATAATTCTTGGTTTCTATAAAGCTGCGAATTTCCTCGGTGTCCTCCTCATTAGTACCTAGTTCCTCGATGAGCAGCTTAAAAATAGCACTGTTTCCGATTTCGAAGCGAAAATCGTCAAGTCCCAAGCAATCGAAAACCTCTAAAGCAATAGAAATCGCTTCAAAATCCGAAAGCCTTTCGTCACCGCCAATTATCTCGATACCGCTTTGTGAGATTTCATCGTCACGTCCTGAATTTTTCGGATTCACACGAAATGTATTTTGGTTGTAAAAAAGCTTTAAAGGAACTGGCTGGTCTTTTAACCGAGTTGCCGCAAGCCTCGCAATAGGCATAGTCGAATCGGGGCGGATTACGAGCAATCGACCATTGGAGTCTGTGAGCTTATACATACTCTCCTGTGAAAAATACCTAATCGCTGAGTTAAAAACATCATAAAACTCTATTGTAGGCGTTATAACCTCTGAATACCCATAAGATGTAAACAATGTGCTGAGCTTATTTTCAATTGTTCTCCTAGCTGTGCTCTCATCAAAGAGCAGGTCTCTGGTACCCTCTGGGGTAAG
>JAVBPL010000014.1:0-5674 GCA_031549645.1 Ruminiclostridium sp.
GTCTTGTATTGCAAGCCTTTTTTTGGAAATCGGTGCTATATTCGTTCCTTAAAATCATACTTGGTTTTCTTGCGGCTTTGATTTTTGGGGTAGTAATGGCAGTGCTTGCGGCGAGGTTTAGTGTCGTGGAATTTCTCTTAAGTCCGCTCACCTCGGTAATTAAGGCGACACCCGTTGCATCCTTTATCATACTTGCGTTATTTTGGTTCGGCTCGAAAAATCTTTCGGTTTTTACGGCATTCTTAATGGTTTTTCCTATTATATACGCAAATGTACTTGAGGGAATTAGGCGGACTGATAAAGGCCTGCTCGAAATGTCTAAGGTGTTTCGGCTTAAAGCCTATCGCAGAATTCTATATATTTATCTGCCATGTATCGAACCGTTTTTTATTACTGCCTGCTCGGTTTCTCTTGGTATGTGCTGGAAGGCAGGTATTGCCGCTGAGGTTATCGGTCAGCCGAAAAATTCGATAGGCGAGCAATTATATTATTCAAAATTGTATCTCGATACTGCAGGGCTTTTTGCCTGGACAATTGTTGTTATTCTTATAAGCTTTGTTTTTGAAAAGTTGTTCGTTATGCTTATAAGGAAGCTTTTTGGAAGGATAGGAATTAAAGATGATTGAAGTAAAAAACCTATCAAAAAGCTTTGGCGAAAACATTGTTTTAGATAAAATATCGCTGATTTTAGACGATAAAACTCCGAATATTATCATGGCGCCCTCGGGACGAGGAAAAACCACCTTAATCCGCATATTAATGGGACTTGAAAAATATGATAGCGGTGAAATTACAAGTATCAAGGATAAACAATTCTCTGCAGTCTTTCAAGAGGACAGATTGTGTAAGGGGCTAAGTGTATTCGATAATGTTCGTATTGTTCTTGATAGAGCTGTTTCCCGCAAAAATATAACCGAAAATCTTCTGTCTGTCGGCTTAGAAAAATCAGATATAATTAAAAACGCCGCTTCGTTAAGCGGCGGAATGGCACGGCGGGTAGCTCTAGTCAGAGCTGTAATGATGCCGTCTGATATATTAATTCTTGATGAAGCGTTTAAGGGGCTTGATGCCGACACAGAAGCAAAGGCGATAGAGTATATCAAGGACAACCTTAGAGAACGAACACTTATAATTGTGTCGCATGATGCTACTCTAGCTGATAGGTTTGGCGGTACAATCATTAAGCTTTAAAGCCTCGTTATATACCTTTATAAGCTCGGGACCGATTTTGTCAAGGCTTTTTTCTTCAATTTTTCTATAACCGCTCTCTGTTAAATCGGGTAGGCTGCCGTCAATGATGGCGGCTATTTTTTTCATCATATCGTTATTGTCTGCGCTTTTGTAACAGTCCTTGCCACCCTCAAGCCACGAAAAAACGGGAATATCCCGCACAAGTACCTTGCTTTTACACGAAAGTGCTTCAAGAAGCACGATGCCCTCTGTTTCCTCGTGCGTCGGAAATATATAAATATCTGCACCTGAATAGGCAGTTTTAAGAATAGAGGGGTCTACATAGCCTGCAAAATTCAAGTTAGGCAGCTTTGTTTTTACAGCCTTAATAATCTTAAAAGGTACGGAATAAAGCGGCGTTTTACCAAACCAAATAAACTTATAATCAGGCATCTTTTTCGCCATTTCCACGAAATCGAGTATGCCCTTACGCTCGAGATAAAGCCCGACAGCGATAACAACCTTGTCGCTCTCCGTGAAGCCGAAGGCACTGCGAAATTTTTCTCTATCGCAAGGCTCAGCCTTAAAAAAATTGAGGTCTATTCCGTTTGAAACGGCATAAACAGGTTTCTTCAAGCCGTATCCGTCAATGAGCATTTTAGAATAATCAGTAGGGGTTATTATGCAGTCTCCGAGTCTGTAACAAGAGCAAATCCATTTTTTAAACAGCCCAGAAAACATGTTAGAAAAAATAAAGGAGTTGCGAAAATCCTCCTCAGTCGAGTGGGCATGGTAAATAACGGGTTTACCCAGCTTGTGGGCTTTTTTCGCAAGACTCTTTGATTTAGGTCCAAAGGTGTTAATATGAACGATATCATAATCATCATCAGGACTCGTTGTAACGTCAATTCCAGCAAGCTTTAAGGCTGTTATCTGGTGAGAAATAGCGCGTCCCAGTCCCGAAACCTTTATTAATTTCATGCCCTCGGAGTATAATAGTACCTTCATGCAGACTCCATTTTACGTGCAATTGACATAGGGGTTTGCTGTGCGCATTGGTCGAGCGGATTGTCAGAGAAAACCTGCTCGCCGAACTTATCGAGTAAATCCTTGCGGCTCTTTCCGAGAACAGTCGCAGCAATGTCGTTTGCGTCGATTATAATAACGTCATGACCGTCAAGATGCTTAGAAAGCCTTTCGGCTACCTCGTGAGGCTTGTCCGGAGCCATTTTTGCATAATTATTATACGGGGGAATAGTATAGTCACATGGTCCGTCAATAGCCCGTGCCTTCATTCCGCATATATTATAGAAAATTCCTCGCTTACCGAAAAGCTTTCCTACAGCAGAGCAGGCAGCGGCGAAAAGAATTTTTGGTCTGCCGACTTCTCTTATGCAAAGCTCCATTGTGGCAGGAGCACCTATTCCGATACCGTAATCTGGCTTGTAGACAAACTTTACGAGGAACCTCGCCAGACGTGAAATCTTTATTTCATCAACCTTAAATGCACGTCCTTGGGTTATAGCTACAATTTTTTCTGATATAAAAACGGTGTCTCCGTCCTCTAAATAATCACGCACATATTTATCCAGCACATCCTCAAGAACGTCCTCCTTCATTATAACATGAGTTCTTATCGGATATCTTGCAAAGTCGCCGAAATCAGTGCTTATAACAAGATTTTTTCCCTCGTTCGGGGTAAAAGGCATTTCCATTTATATTTTACGTCCCTTCTGTAAGATGGTAATTGCATATATACGTTTATTATACTATACATTAGGGGTAATAGTCAACCTTAATTTTTTTTTTTTAATTTTAAACATATTCATAAGAAACAAATCGTCACGCCTATATTTGTTAATAAAGTCATATTTGCTTTTAAAACGTTGAACAAAAGTTGAAAACATGTTATAATTCATCTGTTGTCATCAATTTGCAATAAATTACGAGAGGCTATTAAATGTCATATAAAGAAGCTGCGCTTGTCGGAAAACCCGCATTACATCTTGCGTTTTTCCTCCAGAGTCTCGGCGAATCAATTTACATAATAATTTTATTCATAATTCGGAACTTCTTTCAGATTATATTGAAAGGGGTTAAGTTTCTTTGGGGTAAAACCCACAGTCTGCGCCGTTCGGTGCTAAATGTTCTTAAATATATCGGTATCTTCTTCGCCTCGCCGTTTCTAAAGTTCATGACGGCTTTTGAAAAAATGGTTACTGATGTCGGCAGAGCAAGGGCTGAGAAGGGTGTTTCTGCTGCTATTAGAGCATTCTTTTCACATTTCTGGCTGTTTTTATTTGGAAAAAACGGCTTTGCTGTTACTTTGTTTAATTATGCGGCGCCTATTATAAGCATATTTTTCCTAGTGAATTTGATTTCATACTCTACGAGCATAAATTACGCGGTAAGGCTTGAGGTTAACGGTCAGTTCCTTGGCTATATTGAGAATGAACAGGCGTTTGCCGATGCTGAAATGATAGTGGAAAAGCGTCTCAACAGCCTTGGCAGTTTTAAGCAAATTGACGTTTCTCCGATGTTTGCGATTGAAAAAATAGGTTACAGCGATATTTTAAGCTCCAATCAGGTGGCTGACCTTATACTCAAAAACTCAGGGATAAGTGTAGCAAATGCCTTTGGTATAATGGTAAATGGTGAGCTTATAGGCGCAGTTGTGGATAACTCCAGAATTAAAGCAACGCTTGAATCCTTGCTTGATGTTTACAGATCTGACGACTCCGAGGAGGAGGTTCAGTTCGAAGTAAGTATTGACTGCGAGCAGACGGGACAGTATATCACAGACAGTATTATTAATGACCAGATTATAATTGACAGCTTCACCCGAATGAAGGAGGAGGCTAAATATTACACGGTAGAATACGGCGACAGCCATTCTCTGATTGCCGATATACTTGATGTATCGCAAAGTGAGCTGAATAAGCTAAACCCCGGCTTTTTGGATAATGACCTGTATGTCGGACAGCAGATTAAGTACAGCACAGAGGTTCCTTATCTATCTGTTAGCGTAACCCGAACCGAGGTCTACGAAATAGAGGAGCCTTATGAAACAGAATACCGCGACGACCCTGATATGTATGCCGGGTTAACATCAATTTCAAGACTTGGCTTAAACGGTCTGAAAACAGTTACCGCCCGTGTGACTAGAGTAAATGGTATACAAACAAAGAGCAGCGAGATAAAAACGGTTTATAACAGCAAACCAGTTACACAAATAGTAATGAAGGGAACAAAGCCCCCGAAGGGTACCTTCTCGACTGATACGGCAGGTTATGGCAAGTTTATCTGGCCTGTATCAAGAAGTGTTGGTTATATAAGTCAGCTAACGCATTGGGACGGCGGTTATTACGGCCATCTCGGACTTGACTTTGCCGCACCTTATGGAAGTGATGTTTACGCAGGAGCATCGGGAGTAGTTCAATTGGCGCAAACCTATTATAATTACGGTAAATGTATTATAATTAAGCACGCCAACGGCTTGTCGACGTTATACGCTCATTGCAGTGCAATTCTCGTGTCTGTGGGTGAGTCGGTTTCGCAGGGACAATGCATCGGGCTTGTCGGACAGACTGGCGATGCAGATGGAAACCATGTTCATCTCGAGGTCAGAGACGGAAATATAAAATATAATCCAATCAATTATATAGACAGATAATATAAAGGTTGATGGCTTTGTCATCAACCTATATATTTCTTTGAGGATATTTATGAAATTTGAACTAAATAAAAGTTTTTTTAAAAGCATTCTTTTTATTGCGTTACCCATTTCACTTCAGAATTTAATAAGCTTTGCACTTAATATGACAGATACTGTTATGCTCGGAATGGCAGATTCCAGCGGTGCCTTGCTGTCGGCTTCTAGTCTTGCAAATCAGCCCTTTTTTATACTTAATCTCTTTATATTCGGAATTTCTGGGGCAGGCACTGTTCTTTCGGCACAGTACTGGGGTAAGAAGGACATTAAGACTGTAAAACTGATAATCTCAATGGTGCTTAAGGTCTCGGTGCTGGTTTCCTTCATAACGATGCTAGTTATACTGTTGATACCTGATAGGATAATGTCGC
Organism: Ruminiclostridium sp.; assembly: GCA_031549645.1. Taxonomy (GTDB): domain Bacteria; phylum Bacillota; class Clostridia; order Oscillospirales; family Ruminococcaceae; genus Ruminiclostridium_E. The sequence goes on from JAVBPL010000014.1 coordinate 5,254, forward strand.
TTTTTTCGGGTACCGATGAGGTTATTATTCAGGGCGTAAAATATCTTAGGATAGTGGGCTATTCGTACTTTTTGGTCGGAATTACAGGTACATTGATTTGCTCAATCAGAAGTGTTGAGCTTGTTAAAATAGCGGTGCTGGTTAACCTAACATCGTTTTGTATTAATGTATTCTTAAACTGGGTGCTTATTTTCGGAAATCTCGGCTTCAAGGCATTGGGTATAGAGGGAGCGGCAATCGCAACCTTAACAGCCCGCATAGCCGAGCTTATAATCATACTCACTTACCTGTTTGTTTTTGATAAGAAGCTAAGGTTTAGGATAAGAGACCTTGCTTTGTTCGATAAGGTTCTGTTCAAGGATTTAATGAGGCACGGTTCACCTGTTGTCATAAATGAGGTTATGTGGTCGGTTGGCATTTC
>JAVBPL010000057.1:0-9608 GCA_031549645.1 Ruminiclostridium sp.
TTTTGCAAACATTTTCTATGTAATTATATCGCATATCGGCAAGAGCTGCGATACGGTCAAGCCCACATTCTTCCTCCATTTGAAGTATGTCATGCTCGATAAGCTCTTTCTCATTTTCACTTAAATCAAGGCGGTCAATCACAAAATCATCGCCGTCAATAAGCTTTGTCGCACCAAAACGGGTGTCTATTCCGATACGTTCGGCGTGGTCCTCAATAATATGGCAGATTGAGTGTATACAGCGATGAACGGCTCCTCGGCAAAAATCGCTTATCTTAGGTGTAATCCTATATTTTCCTATATTATATGCCTGTTCAATCAGCTCATCGATACCCTCGTTTTTAACTGCCGAGATAGGCACTACAGGTATACCAAGAAGCTCTGATAAAACTTTAACATCTATAGTTCCACCGTTATTCTTAACCTCGTCCATCATATTTAAAGCCAAAACCATAGGTATTCTAAGCTCAATAAGCTGTAAGGTCAGATAAAGATTGCGTTCTATATTTGTGGCATCAACGATATTGATAATGCCATCAGGCTTTTCATTTACGAGGAAGTCTCGGGTTACAGTTTCCTCCATCGAATAAGGACGAATTGAATAAATACCAGGCAAATCAACAACTGACACGTCCTTCAGCTTTCTGATTTTACCCATTTTTTGCTCAACTGTAACACCAGGAAAATTACCTACATGCTGGTTTGAGCCTGTAAGTTGATTAAAAAGCGTGGTCTTGCCGCTGTTTTGATTTCCCGCTAACGCATAAATCATATATTAGTCCTTCCTATAAATTCAACCTCAATACCTACAGCATCTTCTTTTCTTATTGTCAGCTCATATCCTCTGAGATGAAGCTCAATTGGGTCCCCCATTGGTGCCAGCTTTCTCACAAGTACCTTAGTTTTTGGTATTAATCCCATATCGAGGAGCCTGCTTCTTAATGTATTCTCCCCTCTGACTGCCGTTATAACTCCTTCTTCACCGACCTTAAGCTTGTCGAGTGTTGTTATCATATGTTTATTCCTTTCATTTTTAAAATACACTAATTTTGTCCACTTTTACATTATATACCATTTTAGTATAAATTTCAATACCTTTTTCAAAAAAATTTATTAGGTATAAATGTAAGAAGTATTACCATAATTTACTTGATAAATATTGTTTTTTATTGTATAATGAATTTACTATATTTTAAGCAAGCTCAGAAAGGATGAGATAATTGAAAGTCGCACTTTTTACTGAAACTTATTTACCTGTAATAAATGGTGTAGTTACTCATGTCAAAACCTTAAAAGAGGGCCTTGAGGCTCTTGGTCATAAGGTGCTTATTGTAACCGCCGACTCAAGCGTAAAACGGCATGAAACCTCGGGAGATGTTATGTACTGCCCCGCTGTTAGATTAAAGAAAATATATAATTACGATGTCGCTTCACCCTTAAGCATGGAGCGTTTACGAATGATAAAGGAATTTAATCCCGACATCATTCATATCCATAACGAATTCGGAATAGGCATCTCTGGGATTATAATAGCAAAAATCCTTCATGTACCGTTGGTCTACACACTCCATACCATGTATGATGATTATGTATATTATGTAGCGAACAAGCATTTTTGTAAATTTGCAACTGATATGACACACCGATACGCTAGAGCTCTTGCCGGAACAGTCGGTGCAATAACTGGTCCATCGAAGAAAGTGGAGGAGTATTTTAAAAAATGTGGTGTTAAGAAGCCCGTTAATGTAATTCCGAACTCCGTAGAGCTTGATAAATATAACCTTGAAAAGATAAATCCCGACGAAGTTGCTGAGCTAAGACGTTTCTATGGTTATACCAACGAGGACACTGTTTTCTGCTTTTGCGGAAGGCTTGGCAAGGAAAAGAATATAACCTGGCTCCTCGAGTCCTTTGCAAAGGTTTTAAAACGTGAGGATAAAATTAAGCTTTTTATAATCGGTGACGGACCGCTACACGAACAGCACGCAAAGGAAGCTGAGGCTCTAGGCATTGATGATGTCGTAACCTTTGCTGGCAAGGTTGAGCATAATGATACCCCGCCTTATTACGCTATGTGCAATGCTTATGTAACTGCTTCACTTTCGGATACCTGTTCAATATCGATGCTTGAGGCTATGGCGGTAGAGCTGCCTGTTCTTCATATAAAGGACGAGCTTAACAGAGGTCAGGTAATCCATGGAGTTAACGGATATGTTTATAAGGATGCCGAAGAAATGTATTCTGAGATGCTCAGAATTAAAAATATGCCTGAAGATGAACGTGATATACTTGGTAAAAATGTCAGACTGTCTATCCACAATTCAAGCTCAGAGCAACTCGCAAAAAGCATATTAAGTATTTACGAGGCTGTAATTAAGGACGACGAAGCAAAGAAAAAGACTAATTATAGAAAGCGTACAATATATTTCAATAAATAATTGAGGTGATATCCCGAATATGAAGAAGCTCCTTAACTTTTTAACAAGTAGAATTTTTATAGTAAGTGCTTTGATTTTTCTGCAAATATTGCTTATTTCAGTATTATTGTTATTTTTATCATGGCTTTTCGTCCCAATTTACATCTTCTTTATGTTCATGAATTTCATAATCGTTATTGCCATCATCAATCGAAACAGCAATCCTATGTTTAAGGTTGCATGGATTATACCAGTTTTGGTTTTCCCAGTCTGCGGTGCGCTTTTTTACTTGATTTTCGGAAGAACGCACTTGAATAAAGAGAACACCGCAAGACTTTTAACCACCTTCAACAGTGCAAGTGAATATTTCGATGTTAATGAGGAGCTTCTTACAAAGCTTAACAACAAAAACAAGCATATAACAAGAGAAGCAAAATATATAGTAGGCTCTGCAAAATCAAATATATATGAGTTTACCGAAACTGAATATTTCTGTCCAGGTGCAGTCTTTTTTGAAAAGCTGATTATAGAGCTAAAAAAGGCGCGTGACTTTATTTTCATTGAATATTTCATAATCGCTGAAGGTATAATGTGGGATAGGATAAATGAAATCCTTAAAGAAAAAGCAAACAAGGGTGTCGAGGTCTGGATAATGTACGACGACATCGGTTCAATTAACGTTGTTCCCCTCGATTTCCCCACAAAGCTGAGAAAGCTTGGCTTTAAAGCGGCAGTGTTTAATCCATATAAGCCATCACTCGATAAGTTCCTGAATTACCGTGACCACCGTAAATATACTATTATTGACGGAAAAGTCGCTTTCACAGGCGGAATAAATATAGCTGACGAATATATCGGCGAAAAGGAACGCTTCGGCTTTTGGGAGGACAGTGCCATTATGCTGCGGGGCGACGCAGTAAACAGGATTACAATTACATTTTTACAGCTTTGGTATTTCGCAACGGGCGAGCTGCCAGATTACGAGAGATATATGGTTGACTTCAAAGCAAATCACGATGGCTATGTCATTCCCTTTGCCGACCAGCCGCTAAATCGCGACTTGATATGCGAAACTGCTTATATAAATATTATTGATAATTCTAAGGATTATGTTTATATTTGTACACCCTACTTAATTCTCGATGATGTTATGACCGCTTCACTGATAAGAGCTGCTCAAAGCGGTGTTGATGTAAGAATTATTACCCCGGGTACTCCAGATAAAAAGTTAATTTTTTACATGACACAATCGAATTATCACGACTTAATCGAAAAAGGGATACGTATTTACGAGTTCACACCAGGCTTTATGCACACAAAGACTATTATTTCAGACGACGAAACCGCGGTAGTGGGTACTGCAAACTTTGACTACCGCAGCTTTTATCTGCATTTTGAGAATGGTGTATGGCTCTACAACTCTAAGGCAATACTTCAGGCAAAAGGCTCTTTCGAGGAAGCGTTAAGCGAGTCCTGCGAGGTAACACGTGATTACATTGACAGCATTTCCTTCTGGAAGAAGCTTATTTGCTCAATATTAAAAGTTTTCGCACCATTATTATAAAAAAGAAACGGATTTTTATGGACATTACAAAGAAAATATTTTCACTATTTCCCGTGGTAACGGAAAATGATGTGCTTTTCATCATACTTTCCGCAGTAGTTTTAATTTTAGGCTTTTTTCTGCTTATAAAGGGTGCAGATATATTCGTAGACGGAGCATCAAAAATTGCTGAAAGACTTAAGGTTCCCCTTATTGTAATAGGCCTTACCATAGTAGCCTTTGGTACAAGTGCCCCCGAAGCCGCAATCAGCATAACCTCAGCCGCAAAAGGCACAGCAGGTATCGCAATAGGAAACGTAATAGGCAGTAATATCCTAAACGTCATGCTTATACTCGGAATAACCGCTATTATTAAAAAGCTTCCCGCCAACAATAATACCTTCAAATATGAAATACCCTTTGTTTTCGTTATTTCGGGGGTTTTACTTCTGCTTGGTATACTGGGTTCTGATATTAACCATATAGATGGTCTGGTTTTCGTCGCATTATTTATTATTTTTATGATATATCTTTTCAGAATAGCAAAAACCGATACCACCGCACACGTAGTATCGGAAAATGATATTGATGAAAAAGCTGTGCCTGACAGTGTACCTTTGATGATTTTATTTATCATTTTAGGGCTCGCCTTAATTGTTGTCGGCAGCGATATGTCTGTTTTCGGTGCAAGCAATATCGCTGAAAAGCTGGGGGTAAGCGACAGAATAATAGGGCTTACGATTGTTGCCTTCGGAACCTCACTTCCTGAGCTTGTAACCAGTATCAGTGCCGCCCGCAAGGGTAAAATCGATATCGCAATCGGAAATATTATAGGTAGTAATATTTTTAATATTTTGTTCGTTTTAGGTGCCGCCGCATTAGTATCAGCAGAGCCTATTGTATTTTCATCGCAGTTTATTTTTGACGGTATAATAGCAATTGCTTCAACTGCCTTATTGTGGTTCTTAATGCTTAAGAACAAGACACTTACCCGAAGCGGAGGCTTTATTCTTTTATTATCTTATGCCGCATATTTCGTTTATACGGTTATTCCGAAATAAGTGTGTATAATCTATCTACCTTTTCTTCAAGCACACTTATTCTCTCTGTCAGAGCGTTTTCCTTTTCTAGTTCCGCATTTTTCATTTTCCCCGAAGCGGAAAGATTAATTGTGAAATAAAGAGTGCAAATAACAGCGAATACTGTAAGCGAAATTGTCAAAGGGTTGAAAAGCTTCTCTTTGGGAGTTTCGCTTTTATTATTGAGGACGTTGAATATTGGTGTTGCCTTTAATGCACGGTTAAGTGCAAAGTAGAGCGGCACCGCAATAATCACCGCAAGCACTGCATTAACAGATGATGTTATTGCATTGTTTCCGACAGCAAGCCATGCTGCTTCCTGTGTACCACCGATTATCAGTACTGTAAAATACGATTTTAATAAATAGAGTGTAATATACACGACCTGACCGACAACTGCCGCTATCACAACTGCGAGCTTTTCATTTGCCTCTCTTCTCTTAAGAGCTCCGCAGGTAAAACCCATTGCGAACTTTGACAGGAAGGTATAGGGGGCTGAAATAATGTACACTGGGTCGAATAAGTCGTAAAGCATGGCTCCAATACCTGAAGCCAAGCCTCCGCTTACCCCACCGAAAAGCAGACCTGCTAATAGACACATCGAGTTTCCGAGATGAATACGTGTTATAAGTACCCCATTCGGAATTTTAATCTGTATATAATTCCCAACATAAACCAGTGCCGCCATAAAGCCGACAGCTACCATTCTATACAGTATTCTTTTAGATTTTGTCATGTTCATATTAATTGCCTTTCTCTTGAGTTATGTTTTATGATATTATTATATTGATTTTATCACATTCTATCAAATTGAATGTTTTTTTACTATCAACAACACAATTTATGTATTATTAACATATTTGAATAAATTTGATTTGTTTTTTTAGTTGTATATGCTATAATAAAAAAATAACCCTTGCTATCTCAAAAATAGCAAGGGCTGCACTTTGCATAAAAATGTATCTGGCAATTAAATATTTTAGGTTATAACGTAGAAAGTCATCTTATGTAATTAAAGAATACTCGTTGGTCTCTTGTAGGGATTTTATCCTTGTTTTCAGATATAGCCTTGATTAAAAATGCCATGTTCTTGCCAATCTGATGCATAACCTGAATTCCCTCTATATCCTGTGCAGCTTCACCCCTGACACCGCCATGAACACCGTTCCAGTAGACGGAAGGCACTATCAGCATTTCATTTATCTCGAAATATTGATTTATAGACTGGAAAGCATGGGTAATTCCCGAACGTCTCGCAGACACCACACCTACGCCAGGCTTAAATCTATATGCAGGACCCGACGAGAAGAACGCTCTGTCCAGAAAGCATTTAAGTGTTCCGTTTATGTCTGCATAATACACGGGCGAGCCTATTATAATGCCATCGGACGCCTTCATTTTTTCAACAATTTCGTTTACTCCGTCATTAATAGCACATTTACCAAGTGACTGGCAGGCACGGCAATCTGTACAGCCCTGAAGCTTCATTTTTCCTATTGTTATTATCTCAGTCTCAATATTCTCTTTTTTCAATTCCTCTGCTATGGCGCTTATAGCGACAGCTGTGTTTCCATCCTCACGAGGGCTTCCGTTTATTGCAATGACCTTCATAGCTACAAATCCTCTCTTACGCAAATATTTAATTTTATTGTATCATATAATAATATATGTTTCAAGTACCAAAAATATCAGCTTGCAAATTATCTCGAGTTATGTTAAAATACTGATGTAATAAAAACAAGAAAGAGGTTCTTTATGGAAATAAATAATGACGCTTTATCGGTGAAGAAAGGCATTTCGCCTATTGTATACATATCAATAGCAATCACAGGTATATTAATCATAGCTATTGCGGCCATAATCGCAGTTTCAGTTTTAAATAAGCCAAGCTATAAGAATGCTGAAATTAAGTATTTTTCTTCTGCTGCAAATGTTATAAATGATGTTAAAGATGAAGTTAGAGCTGCCGAAATGAGCTTAACATTTAAGCCTGTTATTGACGGTTATGAAGAAATCAACCCTACCACAATTGATATAAAAGCAAGCACTCATGAGTGTGGCTTTTCATCAATTATCAGTTATCTCAACGGCGAAAAGGAAGTTTTGTCGGCGAATTTGTGGGGTAATGTAGACAGACTTAATTTCTTTATCGAAAAGCTTTCCGATGCGATTTATACTGGTAAGCTTAACACTGACGAGGAGACGGAAGATGAAGTAAAGCTGGATTTAGAGCTTTTACATAAAAATTTAAGTGATATTTTTTCAAAATATTTGGAGCTTGCAGGCGACCCTGAGATTGTTGCTAAAAATATAGATGTAAACGGCGGAGATTTAGTCGTAAGCTGCAGCCAATACAAAATAGTAATGAATAGCGAATTTTTATCCGAGCTTCTGGTATATGCTGCCGATGTTTTGCTCGAGAACGAAAACCTAATGGAGGCATTTTCATATCTTGAGGCACGAGAATTAATTGAAAATTTCAAAGAAGGTGCTTCAGACCCTGATTATATCGACACTACTATTACGATGGATGTTTATGTAAACGGAAACGCAATTTGCAAACGTGTAATAAGTATCAAGGAGCTTGAGGTTAGTATAACCGACTTAAATAACAAAAATCAAGGCTATACATCTATAAAAATAAGTGATGCCGAGAATACTCTGCTTTTCGTAAACGAATGTGAAAAGAAGAACGATGCATATACTGGTGAAATGTATGTATCTCATAACGGCGAAAGCTCAATTTTTCCCCGTATGTTTACTCTAAAATATTACGATTTAAAATCAATTAAAAATGCTATGTCAGGCAGAATTAATCTTTTTATTAACCAGGAGTCGCTTGAAATAAATATTGCATTTGAAAGCAAGGACGGAGAGACGGCATTTTCTGGTAATGCGCTTGTGGCAAGCACGGAGCTTCTCACCGTAAGCGGCTTTATGAAATCTTATGATAAGGCAATTGATTTGGAAATGCCTGATGAAAATACCCACGAGGTTATCGATATCAACAACCCAGATAGTGTAGTCGATTTTGACATTTTCGGATTTTTCTTAGATGAAAATAACCTTGTTGACAATTTTGGTAATTACGATATAATCGGTATGACCATTACACAGCTAACCAAAATGTTTAGCTTTTTTAACAACGATTATGATTATGATTACGATTACAACCACATATCGGCACAGCAGTTATAATATACAAAAACAGCAAGACGTAAAACTTTACGCCTTGCTGTTTTTATCAAGCATATCTTGACAAAACCGCAAAAAAAAGGTATTATTATCATTATTAATAGTAGGGAGAGCTTAGCGTGAAATAAATTTCACGCACGCTTGGTATGTCCAGACATACCAAGCTTAAATAAGAAATGGAGATTTGAAACTTGTCAGACCACTCATATTTGAAAAACATCCGCAATTTTTGCATAATTGCACATATAGACCACGGAAAGTCAACGCTTGCCGACCGTATACTCGAGCAGACCGAAACGGTAGCACATCGGGATATGGAAGCTCAGCTTCTTGACAACATGGATTTGGAACGTGAAAGAGGTATAACAATTAAAGCACGTGCAGTACGGCTTGATTATAGAGCAAGTGACGGTGAGCTTTATGTATTCAATCTGATTGACACACCAGGACACGTTGACTTTAATTATGAGGTCAGCCGCTCCCTTAATGCCTGCGAGGGTGCCCTGCTTATAGTAGATGCTTCACAGGGTATCGAAGCGCAGACACTCGCCAACACCTACCTTGCGATTGAACAAAATCTTGAGGTCATACCTGTAATAAATAAAATCGACCTGCCTTCTGCCCAGCCTGATGTCTGTAAGGAGGAAATCGAAAATGTTATCGGAATACCTGCCGATGATGCTCCACTTATTTCAGCAAAAATGGGTATAAATATCACCGAGGTTATGGAAAAGGTGGTAAAAAGCGTACCAGCACCTATTGGCGACTGCGATGCACCGCTTAAGGCTTTGATTTTTGACAGCTTTTATGATACTTATAAGGGTGTTATCGTCTATGTTCGGGTAAAAGAAGGCACGGTCAACGTCGGGGATAGAATTAAGATGATGGCAACCGGTGCTGAGTTCCAGGTTGTTGAGCTTGGTTATATGGGTGCAAGGGAATTAATTTCGGCAAAAACTCTCCGTGCTGGCGAGGTTGGATATATAGCGGCATCGATTAAGTCAATCGGCGACACTAAGGTCGGCGACACTGTTACAGATGCGTCAACTCCCGCTACCGAAGCATTATCGGGTTACCGTAACGTCAATCCCATGGTGTTTAGCGGTATTTACCCCGCAGACGGCGCAAGATACGGCGATTTAAGAGATGCACTTGAGAAGCTTCAGCTTAACGATGCTTCTCTCACCTTTGAAGCCGAGACCTCGATAGCATTGGGCTTTGGCTTCCGCTGCGGATTTTTAGGTCTGCTTCACATGGAAATTATACAGGAACGGCTTGAGAGAGAGTATAACCTCGATTTAATCACCACAGCGCCCTCGGTTATATATAAAATCACCCTCACAAATAACGAAACTATTTATATAGATAACCCCA